>QMLJ01000177.1 GCA_003643935.1 Deltaproteobacteria bacterium
AAGTACTGAACATCACCTCGAAGACTTTGGAAAGGGCATATACTCTGCCGAGATGACCGAGAAGACCTATGACAAGATGATAAAGCTTGCAAGAGATGCAATATCAAGGGGTAAGGTATGCTGCCTGGATGCGAGTTTTGGGCTTGCCAGCCAAAGGGCAAAGGTACTGAAACTCGCCAAGGATACGGGTGTGCCATATTTACTCATACACACGAAAGCACCGGAAAAGATGGTAAGGCAACGGCTTGATAAAAGGTTGAGGAAGAGCAAAGACCCGTCTGATGGGAGATGGGAGATATACACAGTACAGAGAAAAAGATTCGAGCCACCAGTGGAGATACCTGCTGACAGGATACTCGAACTGGACACATCAAAACACTTTGAAAGTATTATAGAAAAAAGATTAGGGGTGCTAATATCATGAAGAAATATAGATATGCCTGTATTTTCATAACTATCATGCTGTTTGTATCAGGGTGCGCTGCGTCTTTCAGGGAACGGAGAGATATCTCAAGACCATTGGTCGACCTTGCCCTTGAGAATCTACGGAACAAGAACATACAGGCTGCACTTGTCGATCTCAAGAAGGCACGAGATGCTAATCCAGAGGATCCTGAGGTTTATTATACATTTGCACTTGCATACTGGAGCACCAACAAGTACCAGAAAACGCTCAATTACCTGGACAAGGCTATTGAGTACAGCGATAGGCTTGAGCTTGAAAGGCCTGGCATGGCAAGCAAGGCCTATAACTTGAAGGGCGTGGTATTATTCCAGGAGGGCAAGAAGGACCAGGCTGTCTTGGCATTTAAAAAGGCCCTGGAGGATGAATTATACCCGACCCCGGAGTACCCACTTTACAACCTTGGAGAGGTATACATATCAGAGGGAAAGCTTGACGAGGCAAAGAAATTCCTGGACCTGGCCATCAAGCACAATTATCACTATGCACCGGCATGGGAGGCATTGGCAAGGGTTTATATGGCAAGGAAAGACACGCCTTCTGCCATAAATTCGCTCAGGCATGCGATACTGGAGTTTCCAGCCTTTACCAATGCCCACCTGGAACTCGCAAGCCTGTACTTAGAAACAGGAGATACTCAGGATGCCGTTAAGCACCTGAAGAAGGTGGTAGAGCTCGACAGGTCCGGTCCTTTGGGACGTATAGCAAGGAAGAGGCTAGAAAGGCTTGGCGTTAAACCGTGAACCATGTGGTGGTGTCAGAATAATGAAAGAATCAAGGGTATGGATATCGAGTGATATTGCAAAGGACTTGGGCCTCACCGACTCCCCCTTCCCGGCGAAGATAATGGAACTCAAGGACCTTCTCTATATATTCTTCAGGGACGCACAGCCCAGGGATATACTAGTCATACCTTTCATGAGGGAATACACAAAGATCCTGGAGCATATGAAAGACAGGGGCCTGTTTGGACCTGTTATCATATACTCGCAAGGGGACGTTTTCATGATGAATGCCATGGACCTCGCCAGACAGGGAGTTGTTTTCATAGATCCCCAGAGGTTTCCAAGACCCATGATACTTGGATTTATCACCTTCCTCCAGCGGACACAGAGCAGGCATGACACCGAAGAACCCCTAGAACAAGAGACAAGGCCGTTCAAGCCAACAACAAAAGACCCGGACGAAATAAGGAAGGTATTTAAGGAGGTGATGAGAAAGCGCCTCCGTGTATACATCTCATGCCAGTTCAGGGATGATCTGCCCACACTTACAGCTACATGCGAGATAATAGAGATGGCAGGCGAGGTGGAAACCAGGCTTGTGCTCGACAAGTTTAACCCCAAGGAGTTTGTAGGGCTGTACACCACAAAGGGCAACAAGAAGCCTCTTAGCGGCTACGCGAGCATTGGAGAGGCCAACCTTGGATTTACGCTTAACATGATACACTCCGTGGGCGGAAGAATAAGCGTCTACCTGCCATCATCCATATACGAGCAAAAACGCAAGTCATTCAGGGTAGAGCCCGATCCCAAGGAACCAATTACACTGTACATAAAGCCGGCTCATGGGCCAACGCAGAATTCAAGTATCAGGGATATAAGCGAGGGTGGTATAGGCCTAAGCATGGCATATAGCAACCTGGAAAAGGGGAAGACTTACTCCATTGCCCTCAAGTTACCAAGGACAGAGCTGATCCTGGGGGATGCTAAGATTGCATTCAAGAATGCCGATCAGGAAATGCATGTGAATTATGGGATGTCGATTGACTTCCATGCTTCTGATCTCAGATACATACGTACATACATCTTCAAGAGGCAGGCCGGTATACTTGCGTCTATAAGGGATTTATCAATCTGATCCCCATGCTAAGCGCCTGGAGACCAGCAGGCGTCATGCCCTCCACCCTGGATGCCTGTGATAGATCTCTAGGCCTAAGCCTGTTAAGCCTTTCCTTCAGTTCGTTTGATAGGCCGGGTATCTTGTTGTAATCAATATCAGGTGGTATCGCCTTTTTCTCTAGGCCCCTGAGCCTTTCAATCTCTTTTAATTGTCTTTTTATATAGCCGTCGTATTTTATCTCTACCTCCACCTCGACAGCTGCAACAGGATCGATCTGCCCTACAATGCCAGAGCGGATGAGATCTTCTATGCTTACACCAGGCCTCCTTAAAAGCCTTTCAGCAGACAGCTTTTCCGCGTTATCTACTTTAGGCTCGCTGTAAAACCTCCCTCCAGCTATGTAAACATGCCTCTTCGATAGCTTTTCTCTCGTGTGGTTTATCTCGTCCAGTAAGTGCATTATCTTGACATGTCTCTGCCTGTCTATAAGTCCCAGCTTAAGGGCATATTCACTCAGGCGGAAAAGCGCATTGGTCTCCCTGAGCATAAGCCTGTATTCTGCCCTAGAGGTGAACATGCGGTAGGGCTCGGTTGTCCCCCTCGTGGTAAGATCATCTACCATCACACCGGCGTATGCCTCTTGACGAGCAGGTACAAAGGGACTTTCACCCCTTAGCTTAAGGGCTGCATTTATACCTGCGATCATGCCTTGAGCAGCTGCCTCTTCGTACCCGGACGTTCCGTTCACCTGGCCTGCCAGGAAAAGACCACCCACAATCCTGGTCTCAAGCGTGGGTAAAAGCTGTGTAGGGTAGATAAAATCATACTCTATGGCGTATGCTGGCCTCAGTATCTCGGCATTATCAAGGCCGGGTACTGATCTGACTATTTCCCACTGGATATCCACCGGCATTGAGTTACCAAGGCCTGATGCATAGACCTCATTCGTGCTGATGCCCTCTGGTTCTATTATTACCTGATGCCCTCCCCTGTCACCAAACTTCATGACCTTGTCTTCGAGTGAGGGGCAATACCTTGCGGGTAGGCCCTTGATGGCACCTGAGTAAAGCGGACTTAGGCCAATGTTCTTACTTATAATCTCGTGAGTCTGGCCAGTGGTCTTGGTCAGGTAACACTCAAGCCTTGGAAGGTCATTCCTGGGTGCAGAGAAACTAAGGGGAATGTAATCCTGATCTGTTTCCTGCTTCATCATTGCACTGAAATCTATGCTCTCCCTGAGCAACCTCGGAGGGGTACCTGTCTTGTGCCTGCCCATCTTCAACCCCAGGGATTTAAGGGATTCAGCAAGCTCGTATGCACCTTCCTCTCCTGCCCTTCCTGCTGGTATGCGCTTCTCCCCCAGGTGTATGGTCCCCTTAAGAAAGGTACCTGCCGTTATTATAACGGCTCGCGACTGGTAGAAGTTACCTATATGGTCAATTATACCCCTTACTATTGAGTCCTTGACAACAATCCTGTCCACGCGGGCCTGCCTGAGGTGTACACCGCTTGTCCTCTCAAGCCTTGCCTTTATACCCATCTCGTATAGCCGCCTGTCGTTTTGGGTCCTTGTCGCCCTTACAGCGGGGCCTTTCTTTGTATTCAGCACCTTGTAATGGATGGCTGTCTCGTCGGCCACCTCGGCCATGATACCACCCATGGCATCTATCTCCTTGACAAGGTGACTCTTTGCAAGACCACCTATGGAGGGACTGCAGGGCATCCTTCCTATGGAATCCAGGTTTATGCTGAATAGCCCCACGGACAT
>QMLJ01000178.1 GCA_003643935.1 Deltaproteobacteria bacterium
ATCGTGGTGCTTAAGTTGCTGGCACCAGTACTATCGATATCTATAGGACATGCCTGGAGATTCATGGTATTTTCAATGTCCAATTTTTGATACAGGGCGTGGCCACCTCTCCTACTGGCCTTCAAAAAAGCACTATCATTTTAGAACCATAGGTGCTATTTGACCATGCATACGAGTCATATATTATTCAAGGGAGATAGGTGATATGGAGGAGAAAGACATCGTTTACGTTGATTACCTAGAACTGAAGAGGTTCATGAAACAGGGTTTCATAGCAATAGGAGTGCCCGAGGATGACGCTGAGATATGTTCCACGGTCCTGATAGAGTCTGACCTGAGGGGTATTGAATCACACGGCATAGGCAGGTACAAGATGTACATCGACAGGATAAAGCTTGGGATACAGAACCCTGTGACGGAAGAGGAAGTGATAAAGGAGACCGATAATACCGCTGTAATAGATGGTAGGCATGGTATGGGGCATGTCATTGCATACAGGGCCATGCAGCGTGCCATTGACAAGGCGGAGAGGTCAAACGTGGGGATGGTGGCTGTAAGAAACAGCACGCACTTTGGTATAACAGGTTTCTACCCGACAATGGCTGTTGACAGGGACATGGTAGGCATGGCCTTCTCGAATGCCAGACCATCTGTTGCACCAACCTTTGGTGTTGAACCGGTGATAGGTACCAACCCCATAAGTTTTGGTGCACCCACAGACGAAAAATACCCTTTTTTACTGGACATAGCTACCTCCATAACCCAGAGGGGGAAGATAGAGGTGTACGTGAGGGAAGGCAAGGACACGCCAAGGGGTGTTACAATAGACCGCCAGGGTAATGATTGTACGGATAGTAACAAGCTCCTAAAAGACCTGCTTGAGGGCAGTGCCGCTCTTTTACCCTTGGGTGGAGCAGGCGAGGAACTGGCTGGCTACAAGGGCTACGGCCTGGGCCTGATGGTTGAGATACTCTCGGCATCGTTCGCAAACGGTAGCTTTGGTAAGGCGCTCTCTGGGTTCGGTGATGGCAGGCGTGTACCTTATAAGCTGGGTCATTTCTTTGTGGCTATAAATATCAAGAGTTTTGTCCCGGTGGAAGATTTCAAGAGAACTACTGGTTCAATTCTAAGGGAAGTGAAGTCGTCGGCTAAAGCGCCTGGGCATGAAAGGATATTCATTGCAGGGGAAAAGGAATTTGAGATGATAGAGAAAAGGAAAAGGGAAGGTATACCCATAAATGCTGCGCTCAGGCACACCATGAATGAGCTCAAGAAAGAGCTTGGGCTTGGGGATTTCAACTTCCCATTCTTTTAATCACGATGGAGTAAAGCTTGCATGCAGCATGCAGCACCTTATAGGACCTTCTCTGGTTTCTTACGTGAACATTTTGGTCGCAGGGTCCAAAAGATAACACTGGATGCGGGTTTGAGTTGCCCGCACAGGGATAAGGACAAAAAAGGTGGTTGCATATACTGTAATGCAAGGGGTTCTGGTACAGGTGCCTATGCTGCAGGAATCGGGCTAAAGGAACAGATCGAGATGCAGATGGCTGCAATGAAGAGGCGTTACAAGGCGGATCTCTTTATTGCATACTTTCAGTCATATACCAATACATATGCACCACTGGACAGGTTAAAGTCAATTTATGATACCATACTTGACTATCCCGAGATCGTCGGCCTGGCGATAGGTACAAGGCCTGATTGTATTGACAGGGATATACTCGATCTTATTGAGTCTTATACAAACTCTCACCTTGTATGGATAGAATACGGGCTCCAATCTGCAAACGACAACACCCTAAAGAAGATCAACAGGGGCCATGATGTAGCGTGCTTTGTTGACGCGGTAAGGCTTACATCTACCTACAAGATGAGAATATGTGCGCACGTGATAATAGGCTTACCTGGTGAGGGCATGGAAGACTATTTGAATACAGCGCGTCTTGTCTCCAGCCTTGCCGTGGATGACGTAAAGATACACCTGCTTTACGTGGTAAAATCAACGCCCATGGAAACACTATACAGAAAAGGACTTTATAGGCCACTTGAAATGGATGAGTATGCTCATGCAGTTGCCAGATTTATCTCTATGCTGCCCAAGGACATGGTCATACAGCGCATCACAGGAGATCCACATCCTGACGAGCTGGTAGCACCCTTGTGGGCACTTGATAAAAGGAGGGTCAGGGACCTCATATACTCAGTAATGCTAGAGCAAGGGTTATATCAAGGCAAATATAACTCCAGCGAGAATGCCACTAATCTATAACATACATCTAAAGCATGGTATTGTTCTGGCCCCCATGTCCGGTTACACAGACTGGCCCATGAGATTGTTGTGCAGAAGATACGGTGCAGAGCTCGCCTATACAGAGATGATCAGTGCAGAGGGCCTGGTGATGTCCACGAAAAATACACTCAGGCTATTGAAGCACCCTGATGAAGATAGGCCCCTCGTTGCTCAGATCTTTACATCGTCTCCAATGTATGGAGCTCTTGCTGCGAAGATAATAGAAGACCAGGGCTTTGAAGGCATAGACATAAACATGGGCTGTCCTGTGAGGAAGGTGGTAAAAAAAGGCGCAGGTGTTGCTCTCATGAGAGACCCACAAAAAGCCCTGGAGATTGTCGAGAGCGTTATATCAAAGATTCGCCTGCCAGTGAGCGTAAAGATCCGTGCAGGCTGGGATGCCGGCTCAATAAATGCACCAGAAATAGCAGAAATGCTTTGTTCATCAGGTATAAACACCATTATTGTCCATCCCAGGACAAGGACAGAGATGTACAGGCCTGGTATCAGGTGGGAACTCATCGGTGAGATAAAAAAACGTGTGAGTATCCCTGTAATTGCAAGTGGTGACATACATTCCCAGAGCGATGTAGGTCGTATAAAACGTCTAGGAGCTGAGGGGGTGATGCTAGGCAGGGCTACAATAGGGAGGCCCTGGATATTCATGGAGATAATGGGTGGTAACCCACCCGGACCACTTGAAAAAAGAGACGTCATGCTGGAACACCTAGACACGCTATGCACGACCTATGGAGAAAGAAAGGGGGTGTTACGCATGAGGAAATACATCTCTGCATACGTTAAGGGTTTGGATGGGGCATCTGCATTCAGGTGCAAGGTAAACTCAATTCTCAGCGCAGGCCAGTTAAGGGACCACATACACCAATTTTTTAATGGGTAGGGGCAGGGATTGACCTTATTTATGTATGTGGTATTGAACTTACTTTACCCAGGGCCTCCCAACAGGGGAAAAGGTTTTATATGCCCTTCAATTGGAACCTGTGCCTGTTCTCCTTTACAAAATCAATGAAGACCTTTTGATACCTTTCCGGTCTGAATTGTCTTCTGTAAACAAGATAAAATATCCTCCTTATTGAATGGTCTTTTATTGCAACCTGTTTAAGCTCACCAAGTTCCAGTTCCCGTTTTACAGCGTAGATGGATAGTATGGAGATGCCAAGACCTTCAAGTATAGCCTCTTTCACTGCCTCAGAACCACCCATCTCGCATACAATATTGAACTGGGATGTATCCTTGCCTGTGTGCTCCATCAGGTATTCATCGAGGGCCATTCTCGTGCCTGATCCCTTTTCCCTATTTATGTAGGGCTCGCCCGCAAGGTCCTTAAGCCTCACCTGTTTCATATTTGCCATACGATGTTTCCTTGGCACAACGAGCACTAGATTATCTTCCCACAAGGGTTCGCAGTAGATCTTCTTATTCCTTGTTTCCTTCCCAACAAAACCTAGCTCAACCTGTGAGTTCATAACCATGTCCAGCACCTCGCCAGTATCGCCACCCTTTATGTGTAGTGATATATCGGGGTAGCTATCCCTGAAGCTTCCTATCACTTTTGGTATTATATAGGTCGACGGTATAGTGCTTGCACCAATGAAGATATTGCCCTTGGCCTCATTCCTTGTAGAGATTAGCTTGTCAACTGCCTCGTCCCTGAGTCTGAGTATCCTCTTTGCATAAGAATACACTATCTCTCCTTCCCGGGTGAGAGAGGGAAGTCTGGAACC
>QMLJ01000179.1 GCA_003643935.1 Deltaproteobacteria bacterium
CTATACCCTGGGTCTTAACCTGGGTGCTGTTGACACCTGCCTCTGTATGGGGGCATCTATAAGCCAGGCATGCGGTTTCTACCATGCATACAAGGGGAAAGGCAACAGACCACCTATTGTTGCCACCATTGGAGATTCCACGTTTTTTCACGCAGGTATCCCGGCCACCATAAACGCGGTTGTCACTGGTGCAAAGTTCGTCCTGGTGGTCCTGGACAACGGGACCACGGCAATGACAGGTAATCAACCCACACCAGCTGTTGGCTCGGTTGCAAATGTCTTTGATGGTAATAATGTGAGTATAGAGCAGGTGCTTAAGGGTTGTGGGGTAAAGACAATACTTATAAGGGATCCGTACGATGTGCCAGGTTTCACGAGGACGGTAAAAGAGGCGAGAAAGAAGATAGAGGATGAAGGGGTTGTTGCCATAATAGCAAGGCATCCTTGTATAAGAGACAAGAAGGTACTGGCTAGCCAGGATGTTTATTCTATTAGAGTAACAGATAGGTGCAACAAGTGCAGATACTGTATAGACGAGTTCGAGTGCCCTGCGCTTTACTTGGGAGAATCCAAGGTGGAGGTAGACATGTCTATATGTATTGGTTGCGGGGTGTGTGTGCACGCATGTCCCAGGCGTGCCATAGTAGCTGAACCTATTAAGAGATGACAGACCTTACACAGTATATTCTAACAGGTTTAAGCATAGGAACCATCTATGGACTTATTGCTATAGGCTTTGACCTTACCTACAATACCACGGGTATCATCAACTTTGCACAGGGCGAATTCGTAATGCTGGGTGGCATGTTCTCTGTTGCATTTTCGCGTCTTGTGGGCATGCCCATGTGGGCATCCATGGTGTCTGCTGTATTACTTACCGCCCTTGTAGGTTTAGTGGTGGAGAGAACAGCCATAAGACCTGCAAAGGGTACAAGCCTGACTGGCGCTATCATCATAACTATAGGTATATCCATAGTAATAAAGGCAACCGTTGGTTGCTTTACCAAGGACGAGTTTGTAATACCAAGCCTACCCGGTCCCGAATCCATAAATATCCTGGGCGCAAGCATAACAGCACAGACCCTCTGGAACATGTGTATAGGTATGATCATAGTGTTTCTTGTCTGGGCCTTTCTCAAGTATACCTTCGTGGGTATGGCGCTTAGGGCCATGGCGGAAAACAGGCAGGGCGCGACAAATCTGGGCCTGGCAGCGGACAGGCTTTCTGCGCTGTCATTTGCTTTGAGTGCAGGAATAGGCGCGGTTGCAGGTGTACTGATAACACCTATAACACAGATGAGCTGGCTCAGGGGTACTGACCTCGGACTGAAGGGATTTTGCGGTGCAGTCCTGGGTGGCATGGGTAGCTTGCCTGGTGCAATAATTGGGGGAATACTCATTGGCATAGCCGAGACAACAGGCAATGTACTCTTGTCCGGTTACAAGGACGTGATAGCCTTTTCCATAGTATTGCTGGTCCTGTACATAAAGCCACAGGGCATTATGAAAGGGAGGCTATGAAGAGGGCGCTGCTTTTCATTATTATCTTCATATCTCCTATCTTCCTCTTCAGGGGTGAATTTGCCTATTTTCTTTCGATAATGGCAATAGCCAGTATATATGCCATTGTTGCCATGAGCCTCAATATACTGGTAGGTTACACAGGCCAGGTATCGCTCTGCCATGCAGGTTTCTTCGGACTTGGTGCATACAGTGCAGCCATCGCTTCGGTGAGCTATGGTATTAATCCATGGTTCTCCCTCTTGTTCGCCGCTTTCGTGCCGGCCATGTTGGCACTCTTTGTAGGTCTGCCCACCGTGAGGCTGAAGGAACATTACCTTGCAATGGCAACCCTGGGCATAGGTATAATAATTTACGGGGTACTACGTGCAAACCCGTGGGGTATTACAGGGGGGCCTGGAGGTATCTGCTCCATACCGAGTCTTGTTATTCTGGGCAAGGGTCTTGAAACCGATCTTGGACATTACATGGCCGTGCTCCTGTTTCTATCCATAATCCTTTTACTTTCACATGTACTTCTGAGCTCGAGGTTTGGGCGTCTCATGGAAGCAATAAATTACAGCGCCAGTGCAGCCATGTCAGTTGGAATAGACGTGAACATGGTAAAGCTCAAGGCATTTGTCCTCAGTGCCTCAATGGCAGGCCTCTCTGGTGGACTCTACGCCTTTCTTTCACCACTGAGCTATATAAATCCAGATGGTGTGGCCTCCATAATGCTTTCTGTCAAGTTCATAGCAATGGTCGTGATAGGCGGCTTATCTAGCCTTACTGGTGGTATACTAGGTGCACTTGTACTTACCTGGTTACCCGAGCTGCTGAGGCAGTTGACGAAGTACACACCCGGTATCAGCCCAAGCGATCTGGAAGCCATAATATACGGCGTGGCCTTGGTGACCATAATGATTATTTACCCCAAGGGGCTTGTCTCTCGTGGAGGAAGACATGGATATACTCAAGGTTAGGTCACTAACTAAGAGTTTTGACTCTATAATGGCGGTATCATCACTAGACATGGATATAGAGGGGGGTAGCATAACCGCTCTGATAGGCCCTAATGGTGCAGGAAAGACAACAACATTCAACATGATAACGGGTTTCTTAAAGCCGGATGCCGGCCGCGTTTTTTTTAAGGGTCAGGATATAACGGGATGGCCTGCCTATAAGGTGGCAAGGATGGGCCTTGTCAGGACATTTCAGAAGGTGGAGGTCTTCGGTGGCTTGAGTGTGCTGGATAATATCAAGGTCGCTTCTTTAGGTAGGGCAATGCAGGGCCTGTTTAGGTGGATGTTCAAGTATTCTTCCTACGTTCGAGAGGATAAGAAGGCGGTTGAAACATCGTTAAGGGCCCTAGAGGACGTGGGACTTAAAGATTCAATAGATAAACCTGCCCGGCTTCTTACCTTTGGTCAGCTCAGGTTACTTGAGATAGCAAGGGCCTTGGCTACAGGGGCAAGCATGATGTTGCTGGATGAACCCGCAGCAGGCCTAAACTCGGTCGAGGTTGAAGATCTGGCGAGCCTCATGAAGGAAATAAGATCGCGCGGAGTTACCATCTTCTTAATCGATCATGACATGAAACTGGTCATGGACATATCGGATACCGTGATAGTCCTGGATCAAGGAGCGAGGATAGCCTCTGGAAGACCTGAGCAAGTAAGAACTGAGCCAAGGGTGATAGAGGCCTATCTGGGGACATAGATATGCTCGTTGTAAGGAATCTGAACGCCTATTACGGTGAAGTACACGTTATAAAAAACCTCTCCCTCCACGTGGGTAAGGGTGAGATTGTAGCCATCCTCGGGGCAAACGGAGCCGGCAAGTCAACACTTATGAATACTATAGCAGGCTATATTATACCAAGGAGTGGGGAAATACTTGTCGATGGAGCCAACATAGCAGGTCTTTCTCCTGGAGAGATAATATCCATGGGTATATCCCTTGTACCCGAGGGCAAGGCACTGTTTTATGGGCTGACAGTCAGGGAAAACCTGGCCTTGGGGCTTGCTCACATGGGTCTCAGGTTGACGGCCAGGGTGCGCTCCATGATAGATGAGGCAATAGACGTCTTTCCATCACTTGGAAGTAAGCGTGATATAATTGCAGGGAACCTGTCCGGTGGTGAACAGCAGATGCTCTCCATTGCAAGGGCCCTGGTGAGCAGGCCAAGGATACTGTTGCTGGATGAACTCTCAATGGGTCTTGCGCCAAACACAACTGCACTTATATTCTCGCGTATACAGGAGGTTAACAAATCCTTTGACACGAGTATACTGGTGGTGGAACAGAATGCCAGGCTCGCACTTGATATATCATCCAGGGGCTATATTATGGAGACGGGCAAGGTTATTTTCAAGGGAAAGTCCACTGATCTCAGGAATAATCCCGAGGTCCTGAGGTCTTATCTCGGGGGTGCAGGAGGTAGGGATGACTTACGGTAATACCAGGATTGCTGACTTGGAGGAACTGAGGCAATACCAGCTTGAAGGCCTGCAGGCAACTCTTAACAGGGTATAC
>QMLJ01000180.1 GCA_003643935.1 Deltaproteobacteria bacterium
ACTACAGGCTGAATATAGGTGCTAATGCCATGGTTGCATGGTCAGTTCCTGATACAAGATTGGATGAGGTGGCAAAGGAGCTTGTAGCAATGGAGAGCATATCCCACTGCTATGAAAGACACGGCCTTGATGACTACAACCTGTTTACCATGATACATGGCAGGGATAAGAAGGATGTGGAAGATATCATAAACACGGCTGTCTTATCATTAGGACTTAAAAGATACAGGGTATACTGGAGCGAGAGAGAGCTCAAAAAGACTTCCATGCTTTATGCCGAGGAGGATGACTAAGTTGGGAAAGAATGAAGAGTTTTTTTTAAGGGCTCAACAATGCATCCCGGGTGGTGTTAACTCTCCTGTAAGGGCATTCAAGAAGGTAGGTGGCACGCCCAGGTTCATAATAAAGGGACAAGGCCCTTACATGTTCGACGCAGAGGGTAAGAGATATATAGACCACGTGCTTTCATGGGGACCACTTATACTTGGCCACTGTCACCCAGAGGTTATTTCAGCAGTAAAGGAACAGGTAAATTCAGGCACGAGTTACGGTGCGCCAACAGAGTTGGAAATACTAATGGCAGAGGAGATCTGCAACGCCATACCTTCCATAGAACAGGTCAGGTTTGTCAACTCCGGTACAGAAGCCACAATGAGTGCAATAAGGCTGGCCAGGGCATATACGAAAAGGAAGACCATAGTAAAGTTCGAGGGATGCTATCACGGCCACGTGGACAGCCTGCTTGCAAAGGCCGGATCAGGCGCTATGACATTCTCCCTGCCTGATTCTTCCGGGGTACCCTCAGAGATTACTGCTACCACGGCTGTGCTGAAGTATAATGATATCGCAGGATTCAAGTCGTTCATGGATAAAAACGGGGAAAGCGTGGCAGCTGTTATCGTTGAACCTGTTGCAGGTAACATGGGCGTGGTATTACCTGAGAAAGGCTTTCTTGAGACCCTCAGGCAGTCCACCCTGGAGAACAAGGCACTTTTAATATTTGACGAGGTAATAACAGGTTTCAGGTTATGCTATGGTGGCTTCCAGGACATCCTGGGCATAAGACCCGATATCACGTGCCTTGGAAAGATCATAGGCGGTGGCATGCCAGTTGGTGCATTCGGCGCATCCAGGGACATTATGTCCATGCTTGCCCCTTCGGGGCCTGTTTACCAGGCAGGTACGCTATCCGGCAACCCGGTTGCCATGGCAGCAGGGCTTGCAACGCTTAAAGTCCTGAAAAGGGAGAACCCCTACCCCGGACTTGAAAAGACCATGTCCGAGTTTTCAAATGAGGTACTTGACATTGCAAAGAGTGCGGGACTTGCTTTTACTATAAACCACATAGGTTCTATGGCAGGCTTGTTCTTCAACAAAGGCCCTGTTAAAGGTCTAGATACAGTAATGCAATCCGATACCCAGGCCTATGCCGACCTCTTTCATTACTTGCTAGACCAGGGAATCTACATCGCGCCATCACCGTTTGAGGCCTTTTTTATAAGCACTGCGCACGTCCGGGATGTTATGGAAAAGACCCTCTATTCCATGAAAGAATATGTTATGAACCAGGCCTGATATCCGGGGATTCTGATTCTTTCTCTCTCTCCACTGCAAGAAGGACTGTCTTATCCTTACTGGCCTTGCCCTTGGGAAAAGCCAGCTCTAACACTTCCTCTATGGTACTAACGAAGAACAGATCTATATCCTTTATAGCATCCTCATCCATCTCCCTGAGATCCTTTTCGTTCATCTTGGGTAATATCACCCTGGTGATTGCATTACGCTTTGCGGCTAGGATCTTTTCCTTTATCCCGCCAACAGGAAGAACTGCGCCCCTTAACGTTATCTCCCCTGTCATTGCCAGGTTATCGCTCACCTTTGTTCTAGTCAAGAGAGAGACTATGGATGTCACTATGGTAATACCCGCAGACGGTCCATCCTTTGGTATGGCACCGGCAGGTACATGTATATGTATACCAGTAGAAGGCGGCAGGCTGTGCCCCATGCTTTTTACCAGGCTAAGTGCAATGCGTGCAGACTCCTTCATAACATCTCCCATCTGGCCGGTGAGTATCATCTCTTCCTTACCCTCTACCAAAGCTGCCTCAACAAACAGTATCTCGCCTCCAAAGGGTGTCCATGCAAGACCGGTTGCCACGCCTGGCATACTTACCCTTTCCTTCACCTCGGGTATGTAGCGCACAGGACCCAACACTTTCTCAACGAAATCACGATCAACACGGAATTTTTCTCCCTGATTCCGTGCTATTTCCGATGCAATCGCCCTCAGTACAGCCGCTATTTCCCTCTGCAAACTCCTAACGCCTGATTCCCTGGTGTATGAACTTATTATGTGGAATATTGCATTGTCACTGAATTCTATATCTCTGCCTTCCAGGCCGTTGGCCTCTATCTCCTTCGGGATAAGGTGATGCTTTGCTATCTCTAGCTTGTCTTCCTGGGTGTATCCCTCAATATCCACGATCTCCATCCGGTCTTTGAGGGCAGGTGGAATAGTGTCCACCATGTTTGCGGTGGCAATAAAGAAAGTCTTTGAAAGGTCATAGGGCACATTCAGGTAGTGATCCACAAAATGATTGTTCTGCTCTGGATCAAGTGCCTCCAGGAGTGCGGACGAGGGGTCACCATGTATATCGTGGGTCAGCTTGTCTATCTCGTCAAGCATGAATACCGGGTTCGTGCTCCCTGCCTGCTTTATGCCGTTTATTATCCTGCCCGGCATTGCACCTATGTATGTTCTCCTGTGCCCCCTTATCTCGGCCTCATCCCTTACCCCGCCAAGCGATATCCTTACGAACTTCCTTCCCATGGCACGCGCAATAGACCTTCCAAGGGACGTCTTCCCAACACCTGGTGGTCCTACAAAACACAGTATAGGGCCCTTGAGATCACCCTTGAGACTCTTTACTGCAAGAAATTCTAAAATCCTCTTCTTTGGTGTCTTAAGGTCAAAGTGATCCTCGTCCAGAATGCGTTCTACCTCGTTTATATCCAGGTTATCTTCTGTCTCCTCCTGCCAAGGAAGGTCCAGTATCCAGTCCATGTATGTGCGTATGGTCACATACTCGGCCGATCCAGGCTGCATTCTACTGAGTCTCTTGAGGTCCTTCTCAACATCCTTTTTCACCTCATCAGGGAGGGCCTTTGACTTTATCTCATTTCTGAGCTCTTCAATCTCACTCTCGATGTCATTTGTCTCACCTAGCTCCTTCTTTATGGCCTTAAGCTGATGCCTGAGGTAGTATTCTCTCTGTGCACTGTTTATTTCATCCTTTGCCCTCTCTGTTATCTTACTGGAAAGCTCGAGTATGTCGAGCTCGTCAACAAGTGCCCTGTAAAGCATGTTGTACTTTGATACAAGGCGATCCTCTTCAAGTATGGCCTGCTTCTTCTCCATGGGTATAGGTAAAGTGGTGGTACACGTGTTCAGCAGCAAAACAGGGTCCTTGAGCTTGCACAGGGATATAAGCACAGATTCCATGTTATGGTACGATAGCCTGGCAAGCTGGTTCAGTACCTGCCTGGTGGAATGGGCCATCGCGTTTACACCCTTGTCCACTTTAAGATCGTCCTCCAGGTATGAAATACGCACAACAAGGTAGGGTCTATCAGACACCTTTTCCTCGATCCTGACCTTTCTAAGGCCTTTTATCATTATGGAGGTCTCACCATTATCAAGATCACTTATCTTTGTAATCTTTGCCAGGCAGCCCACCTTATAAATCTGTTCCCAGGTCTCCAGGCGGACGTCATTGGGCCTTTTTAGCCCAACTGCGACCAAGTAATCGTCCCTTTCATGCAGTCTCTTTACAAGTTCTGTATTTGAGAAAGAGCTGGAAACAACAAGGGGTAGTATGGCATCTTCCATTAGCACGGCATCCTTGAGCGGTAGTACAGCTAGGGTTAGTGGCAGTCTATCCTCGCCCGATATGTCATTCTCCATTGCCCTATCTTTTTTAAAAAGCTTTCCTACCCAGCCCATAGGTATTTTGTAGTTTTATCAGGCC
>QMLJ01000181.1 GCA_003643935.1 Deltaproteobacteria bacterium
GGCCTGGTATTGCTCAGTATTTTTATACCAGGGTTACCGTAGTCTTTCAGCACCCTTACGGACTCTATGGGTTCCAAAGCAACAACGATATCCGCGCTACCTGCAGGTATCTGCGGGCTCCAGCTGGCCTTGCCCGATATCCTCAGGTGGCTCATGACAGAACCTCCCCTCTGCGAGGCACCAAAGGTCTCCCCTATGGTCACGTAAAAACCCTTGTCCACGAGCATGTTGGCCAGTACCCTTGAGGCCATGACATTACCCTGGCCGCCCACACCGGTAATAATAAGGTTATATGGATCCTTGGATAATCTCTTTCCAGCCATGGCCCATCAGACCTCCTTTCTCTTTATGGCACCGGCAGGGCATATGTCTGCACACACGCCGCAGCCCGTGCATATGACCTCGTCTATCCTGGTCACCTTTTTCTCCTTGTCCCATACTAACCCGGGGCAACGGAATACCCTTGTGCACACCCTGTCGCAACCGCAGTTTTCCCCAATGCATATTTCCTCGTCTATGGACATCTCGTATTTCTTCTTGGCCTTTTTCTCAGGGCTCAGGGCACACATCTGCCTTAATACGAGTACCTTTACACCCCCTTCGTCTTCCATGAGTTCGTTCAGGGTCTCCCTGGTCTCCTCGAGGTCGAACGGGTCTCTAACCTCCACCCTTGCACCCAGTGCCCTGCACACCCCTGCTATGTCGATGGCCGGGACATCTTCATCCATGGCATTTGTTGCCAGACCGGGGTGGGACTGAAAGCCTGTCATGGCAGTGCCGCTGTTGTCCAGGACAACAAGTGTCAGGTTCGACCTGTTGTGTACGGCATTCACAAGGGCTGGAATGGTTGTGTGGAAAAACGTTGAATCACCGGATACAGCAAGGACCGGCTGGTCAAACCCAAACTGGCCGAGCTTGCCGAATCCGCTCGCAAGGCCTGTGCCCGAGCCCATTGCGTGCACGGTCTTAAGTGTGCTGAATCCGCACGGCAAGAGAGCCATGGTATAGCATCCAATGTCGCCGCATACAAAGCCCTTTCTGCCGTCGAGCTCAATTGCGTTGTGTATGCTCCAGAATGATGCCCTGTGCGGGCAGCCTGGGCAGAAGGTGAGCTCCCTGTTGGGGGACTTTGTGGTTGCATAGAGCTGTGCCTTCTGAGCATAGTCATCCGGCACAGGCTTGTAATCCATGCCCATGACCCTTGACATGCCTGACACCACTATGTCTGGGTTGAGCTCTCCTACCATGGGGAGTGTGGCGTCGTTCTTTCCGTAAAAGGTCTTGATACCGATGTCGTGAGCCATTTCAGCAGCGAGCACCTTTACGTTTTCCTCCAGGAATGGTAAGACCTCTTCAACTATCCTTACCTTGTCCGTCATGGACAGGTATTTCTTCATCAGGTTTGGAGGCAGCGGCCACGTGGTACCTAGTTTCAATAGCCCTACCCTGTCTTTAAGACCCAGTATCTTTATGGCCTCCTTTGCATAGAGGTTACACGCGCTCGACGTGATGACCAGGAGTTCAGGCTTGTCAGGGCCGGTGTACGTGTTGAACGGGCAGTCCTCGAAGATCTCCCTTGCTTTTTTAATCTTTTCCTGCTGCTGTGCATGCTTGTAGTCAACGGGTGCACTTATGACCAGGCCTTCCATCTGGTCTAGTATGAAGCCGTCGAACTTGAACCTTGCCTTGACGTCGCCCCTGGGCAGGGAACCGAATTTCACGTTACCGCTTGCATGGGACATGCGGGTTACACTCCTTAGCATGACAACGTTACGTATCTCCTCTGAGAGTTCATATGCCCACTTTGTCATGTCCTTTGCCTCCTGGAAATCACCCGGCTCAATAAGCGGGATCTCCACCAGCCTGGCAAAGTAGCGGGACTCACCCTCGTTTATGCTGGACAGTGCCCCTGGATCATCGCAGGGCACTATGACCATGCCAGCCCTTGTGCCTGAGCCTGCCAGGTGCAGTAGGAAATCAGATGCCACGTTCACCCCGTTCTGCTTCATGGTGCACATGGACCTGAGCCCGGCAAAAGACGCTGCTGCAGCGACCTCCATGGCGACCTTCTCGTTTGCCGACCACTCCACGTACATGTTCGCTTTCCCGGCAATCTTGGAAAGGCTTTCAATTATCTCCGAGGACGGTGTGCCAGGGTACCCTGCGGCCACCTTTACGCCTGCCTCCAGTGCACCGCGGGCAATGGCCTCGTTTCCCATGAGCAGGTGTTGACGTCCTTTTCTATTATCCATTAAGTATGACATACCCACCTCCAAGCTATGCGATTATACCCTTTAGTGTCTTTGGGGAGAGCCTCAAGATTGACCTCTTGCCATTAGAGGTGTTTACAAGCCCTGCCTCCTGAAGTTTTCTAAGGGCCCTCTGCTTCTTGTTCCCAGCGGCCCACCTTAGGTGCTCGAGATTTTCTTCCGGCATGTCTTCCACCACTAGAAAACCTTCTCTCACTGCCTCATCCACTATGGCCTTGCCCCTTTTAGTCCGTACGATCAGGGTATTCATATCAGGTCTGCCTTCGAGCACCCCCACAGAGATATCAGCGAATTCAGATGTCATGTCCGTGCAGTAGCTGCATGTCTCTGGAACAAGCTTCCTTACCTCGTCAAGGGGTATCTCCATTTTGGCCCCATCATCCGAATACACTTCCATTATCTCTGCAGGAGGCGGAGGGATGTCTACCTTCTTTATGCGCTCAATATCCACCCTCTTGGTAATGAACCTCTCGAACGCCCTGTAATCCAGGGCCCATGTGCAGAAAAGTCCCAGGACAAGCCCGGTTGGATCTTCGAAGTCATTGTCCTCCATGGGGTTGGAACGCATCTGCGCAACGGCAAGTACCTGGCAAGGAGTACCAACCACGCCGATGTTCCTGTAGCCGTCCTTCACGGCCTGGTTGAACGCGGCAAGCGTCGGGGCTGCCGTGTACTTGGAAGTGGAGCATTCCAGCACCTCTTCAGGGCTTGTTACTATCCTGGGCACAGGTAGTATACCCTTTCTGTCCGTCAGAACGGCAGAACTTATGTAGCCCTTCTTGAGTGCAAGGCTTATTATGGACGAGACCGTTCCACCTGCCTGGAAGTCGCCCTTGGTCACCATGCGGGGCCCTGCACGCGATATCCTGATCTCCTCGTAGCTCCCGAGTGGATCTCCCTTGTATGCCTTGCCATAGAGTGTTTTGGAGAGCTCCTCCAGGTCTACTTCTGCCTTTGGACAGTATGCCCAGCACCTTCCCTTGTCAATGTCGCACGGGAAAAGCATGGCCACCTTCCCCCTGTAAGGCCTGAAGTAAGGGCACAGATAGTTGCATGCACCGCAGCCTATGCACATGTCCCTTGAGATGACATCTTCCATGAGTTCCTTGGAACCGTATATATTCATACCGAAAACCTCCTCACCATGACCTGCCTTCAAGATAAAGACCAGGTCAAACATTATAACACAACATGTGTAAAATTTTTTTGATCTCTTTGTCAATATTATATAGCTGTCATGTGTTAGCAAAGCTAATATGTCCCCTTTAACTGCCGTGCTAAGATATCCCCATGATGAAGGAGGATATATTAGTAATGAGCGAGGAGGAGAGGAGGAGGAGGATAATGAGACAACTGCTGCAGATGGCGCTTGACGGGCGGATCACGGTGAAGAATGCGGGCGAGTTAATGGGGGAATCTTGCCGGCATGCGAAGGGGTTAAGGAGACGCTACGATCTTGATGGTGCGCGAGGTAGGAGTGCATGGCAACAGGGGGAAGTCTCCACCAAATGCCTTTCACCAGTTTCCCGTCCTCTTGTACCCTTCACCCTATAACATAAACCCTATATCTTGTTTTTTTGCCTGACACCTGGCGCCTGGAGCCCGATGCCCGGCGCCTGTTTTTTACTTTGCTCCTTTTCTATCCTTCAGCCTGGCGCCTGGAGCCCGACGCCCGGCGCCTGTTTTTCTACTTTGTCCCTTTGCCCCTTGTCTTTAACCCTATACCCTACACCCTGCACC
>QMLJ01000182.1 GCA_003643935.1 Deltaproteobacteria bacterium
CAAGATAGATATATTCCACAGTGCCCGTGAGTTAACCCTTATGCAAACAGAAAGACACAAAACCTCCCTAAGCAGATATCTGGCAACAAGTCCTTCGTCCATGTATGATTGATTCTACAACATATTTATGCTAGCCATCTCAATGTTATTAGTATTTTATAGCTTTGTTACAAGGTTGCCTTATCTAAGAGCGTATAGGAGGATGATATAGTGGCTGGTAAAGAGGATGTAAGACCCTTTATAAACCCCTCTTCAGTAGCGGTTATAGGTGCAAGCCAGAGGCCGGGTTCATGGGGTTCCTTTATCATGGAAGGGCTACTGTCAATGGGGTTCCCCGGTAGAATATATCCGGTCAATAAGCACCAAGAGACGGTCTACGGCATTGAGGCCGCAGGTGATGTAAGGGATATACCAGGCGATGTTGACCTTGCAGTTCTTGCCATACCAGCTGAGTTAATAGAAGATGTGATAAAGGCGTGTGGAGAAAAAGGTGTAAGGGGGCTTACAATAATAACAGCCGGCTTTGGTGAGGCCGTAGAAGGGGGCAGGGAGAGGGAGAAGAGATTGGCATCGATTGCACGTTCTTATGGAATGCGTATTCTCGGACCAAACGTAAGTGGTACATTTAACCTTAATGCCAGGTTTAATGCAGCAGCATCCCCCAAGGATCACCTCCTTGCAACACCATTGGTGGCCGTATGCCAGGGTGGGTATGCGTTCTACGACCTGCTTGCATCTGGGTTCTCGAGGGGCATGGGGGTCTCACGGTTCGTCCATACCGGTAATGAGTGTGATCTGACGATTACCGATTTTCTGGATTATTTTGGGGAGGACCCCGAGGCAAAAGGGATCTTGATGTACGTGGAGACCATAAGGGATGGTAGGCGTTTCATGGAGGTTGCACGCCGGGTCGCTGCCAAGAAACCAGTGGTCATGTACAAGGCAGGAAGAACCACTAGTAGCATGCGTGCCGCTATGAGCCATACAGGTGCACTCTCAGGTTCCATGGAGATCTATAATGGTATGCTATGCCAGGTAGGTATTATTGCTAGCCCTTCAATGGAGTTATTGCTTCCCCTGGGGCATGCCCTTATAGAGAGACCATCAATGAAAGGCAGGCGCGTTGGTATAGTAACAATGGGTGGGTCCTGGGGTGTAGCCCTTACCGATGCCCTTGAGGAGACAGGCCTGGCTGTACCTGAATTCAGTCCTGGTTTGCAAGGTCGCCTCAGGTCTCTTGGAATGCCTGTTAGGGCTTCTACTAAGAATCCAGTTGACATAGGTGCATCTGGTCTTTTTTTCTCTGTCGATCTTTTATTGGAACTGGGCCGGGAGATATTAAGATCATCCGAGGTGGATGCCCTGATACTGCATGGCCTGGGCAGGCCTGGCATGTTAGACGATAATGCATCTGATGAGATCAGGTTATTCCTTGAAGTTGAAAAGCAGTCCATGCAAGGTTTCAATACACTTGAAAAGGAGTTCAATGTACCTGTGTTCATAGGAAGCCACTTTTCGCCGTGGGAATCACAGGCAATACATGATCTTACTATGGAAGGCATAAGGGTCTATAACAGGCTTGACGAGATAGCATATCTGTTTGCCTTCATGCATCAATATTACCTGATAAAAAGTCGGGGTAACTCTGGTTAGCATTGATTATCTTAGTTCATGTAGCATGTTATGACTTCTTAGTGTAGAAAATATTAATGTAAGGCTACCTGCTAACCGATGTATAATGAATATTTAATTACCTTAAGGAGAAGCGTAGGAGGTAAATTAAATAATGGTTATAATGGGATGTGTATTGCAAGTATACGGGCTAAGAAGGCCTGGCATAGGATTGGACCTTGTGTATAGGCCCAAGACTTGAGTGTGCCTCGTGGTTCATTTTTTATGGCCGGCCAATAAAAGGCATGGAGGTTTTTTGATATGTTTTTTACAGAGTATACGGATACAGTAGAGCAATCAGGCGAATACTTGAGGCTGGCTCTGGATTACATGGGGCAATTCAGTATCCCGGTTGATCCCGTCAATTACACGGTTTGGTACGAGTATGTCTCTGGAAGGAACAACAAGCTGAGAGAAGAGATAGACAGGTTTCTGAAATATCCGGGCAGGTGTACGGTCAAGGTATGTAAGGACCTATACAGGCGCTACATAGCAGAGGGCCAGGGGGATGTCGTGGAAGAGATGCGCCAGGAGATCAGGAGGATATTAGCAGAGATACTAAAGCACATAATGGATGCAGGGGGAGAGGTGTCACGCTACGGGGAGGTTCTTGAGACCTATGCCGATGAATTGGTCGATAACCTTGATGCCGACGAGATACGCAATATAGTGGACAGAATAATACTTGAAACCAAGTCCATGGAGGAGTCCGGCGCCCAGCTTAAGAAACGATTAATGGCAACCACACAGGAGGTGGAGGCACTCAGGAAAGAGCTTGAAAAGGTAAGGAAAGATGCCACCACTGACACGCTGACAGGCCTTGCAAACAGGAGATACTTCGAAGAGGTGCTTGAGAGGGAGGCAAGGGATGCATCAGCCTTGGGCAAGTCTCTCTGTCTTATCATGGCTGATATAGACAAATTCAAACGTATAAATGATACCTATGGACACCTGGTTGGGGACAAGGTATTGAAGATAACCGCCTCCATGATAAAAGACTCTGTCAAGGGGCGCGATCTTGTTGCACGTTACGGTGGTGAGGAGTTTGTAATAATCCTTTCAGATACCCCTATGCAGGGGGCAAGGACAGTTGCAGAAAAGATGCGTGAATACTTTGCATCGACCAGGATGAAAAGGAAGGACACCGGTGAGTTTATAGGTACAGTCACACTTTCCTTTGGTGTTGCCAAGTACAGGGATGGCGAGCCACTGGAAGAATTCATCCAGAGGGCGGACAAGGCCCTGTATGTCTCAAAGGATAATGGCCGCAACTTGGTTACAACAGAGGAAGCCCTGCCTGGGTAGGGTCAGTGCCGGGCAGTTGAGGTTGCCTGTCCCGGATTTAGAGCATCTTCCCATTCACCCTTGACTGGATTACAGCTCCAGTGTTACTTAGATTTTCATGGTGGTGTTACGTGCATGAACTCCCTGTAACCGAGAGCATATTGAACATAGTACTGAACCACGCAAAGAACCATGGTGTGAAGAAGGTGCTTGCAATACACCTGGAGATAGGGGAACTGAGCGATCTGGAAGATGAATGGATACAGAGATATTTCGATTACCTGAGTAAGGATACGCTTGCAGAGGGGGCCAAGCTCAAGATAAAAAGGGCACCTGTTGTGATGGAATGCAAATCATGCTCAAGAAGATTTGAGGTAAATATTAAGGACCTATACGAGATGAAATGTCCAGAATGCGGCTCGATTGACTGTACGCTTGTCTCTGGCAAGAAATACTATATAAAGAGCATGGAGGCCATATAATGGACGATATAAAGCTCATAGAGGTGAAGGAAGAGATATTTTCGGACAACAAGCAGATGGCTGATGGGCTCAGGCAAAGGCTTGCAAGGGATAAGACCTATCTCCTAAACATAATGGCATCGCCTGGTGCAGGTAAGACAAGCCTTATACTTAAGACCGTAGACCTGTTAAAGGATGATTTCAGGATAGGTGTAATCGAAGCGGATATCGATTCTATGGTGGATTCCAAGAAGGTCGCGGCCCATGGTGTGAATGCAGTGCAGATAAGGACAGGGGGCTTCTGCCACCTTGATGCAGCCATGGTGACAAAAGGTCTTAATGCAATGGACCTTGGAGGCCTGGATCTTATAATAATAGAGAACGTGGGCAACCTTGTATGCCCTGCGGAGTTTGATACCGGGGCTATAAAGAATGCCATGATACTGAGCGTGCCAGAAGGTGACGACAAGCCTCTCAAGTACCCGCTCATGTTCACTGTCTCCCAGGCCCTTGTCGTGAACAAGATCGACTATCTCACCACAGAGGATTTTGACATAGATGCGCTGAGGACGAGGGCATTGAGCCTGAATCC
>QMLJ01000183.1 GCA_003643935.1 Deltaproteobacteria bacterium
ATTTCCAAACCTCATCCATTCTGCAATCATTGCAACAGCACTGAGTACCAGCAGTATGGCAGTAAAGGATTTCAATACATTGGAAAACACGTACCTATATACAAGTTTCATGAACCTAGATTATAGCTTTTAAAGAAGGGGTTGTCTACCAATCCCGCTAGGCCTTGGTCATAAAAAACTGGCTTTGATGTTTTCTTATTTGCCCGCCTGCTTGAGTACCAGTAACCATCCCTTTATGGCCTTTGCCCTATGAAAGTTCTTTATTCTCATGATATGAAAATCGTTCAGCCGTACCCCCTTAGGAAGAAGGAGTAAGCCTGACTTTGTCTTTACGTCTTCTGCAAGGATAAAACCTGGTTCAAGTCTGTCGATACCCACCTTCCTTGCAATATCCAGGGTTTTTATAGACCTTCTCCACAGGTCCTCCACGTCTCCGAGTGCCTTTACCACATCGGGGTCAAAGAGTTTACCTGAGAACCCTTTTATGTAACTCCAGGCCTTGTCAACGAGTTCTGGATGACCGTATCCCATTGAGTACAACATCCTGTCAAATGTGTCTGCCACGTTTATGATTCTGGATCCCAGGGGTATGTGGTCCTCATAAAGGCTATCAGGATAACCAGAGCCATTGTACCTCTCGTGGTGATGCCTTACAATTGTACTCACACCCTCAAAACCAGGTATGTCCTTGAGACACAGCTCACCAAGCGCAGGGTGTTCTCTCAAGAGACCTTTTTCCTCGTCCTTTAGTTTTTTCTCGTCCTTCGCAAGTACAACATCAGGGAGACCTATCTTCCCTATGTCATGTAGCCAGGCAGCAACCACGGTATCCTGCATGGTCTGGCCATCAAGTCTCATAGCAACTGCAATAGACCTTGATAAAAATGCAACCCTTCCCATGTGGGCACCCAGGTCAGGATCCCTGAGTTCGACTGTCCTGCTAAACGCCTTCACTGTTTCCATAAAGGTGGCCTTTAATTTGTTGAACTGGTTTGTTATAAAACGTGTCTGTTCCTTGACCCTTGTCTCCAGGTTTTTGTTTGCCTCCTCGAGTTCCTTGTTTCTCATATCAAGGAGGTTGGCCAGCTTCCTGTTTTCCCTCTCAAGCTCATAGTTCTTTAAGGCATTCCTCAGGAATATCCTTATCTCATCGTTATCCCATGGCTTGGTGAGGTAGCCGTATACTGCTCCACTGTTTATAGCCTTTATCGCGGTATCTAGGTTGGCGTGACCGGTGAGAATCACCCTTACGCACTCGGGCAACATTTCCCTTGTCTTTAGAAGGAATTCCAGCCCATCCATGCCAGGCATCTTGAAATCAGATATAATGGCAGATACCCTTTCTTTTTCTATGAAACCGAGCGCATCAAATGGCGATGTGTATGTGTCTACCCTATACCCATCCTCCATAAAAGTCCTTTTCAGTGCTTTTAACACGTTTTCCTCGTCGTCCACTATGAGGACACGGTGCAACTTTGCATTTTCCATGACCTGTCCCTGGCTATCCCACCCTTTCTTATACTTCAGCATTCTTAGGTCTGAGGCCGAATGCATCCTCGATCTGGTAAAACTCTTCCTGGATCTTGAAGAGTAGCCCTTCTATGTTATCCCCATTCTTAAAAAACATGTCCCAGCAAGTCTTATCTATGGGCATGACGTATATCTCATTACTCTTGCCAAGCATAAGCGCCTTTGCGATCTCGTTTCCCACATGTACTGCTGCCACATGATCCATCGCCACCTTTGTCTCTTTAGGCCTGTGGTGAAAGGCAATCATGGCCTCCACTTTTTCAGGGAATCTCCATCTTCTCGCAAGTATACGACCTACTGCTGCATGTGTCCTTCCAAGTACACGGATCTCGGAGTCAAGAAGCGGAACCCCAGAGTCGTGGAGTTTCATTACCTCGAAGTACTCATCCTGCATGTAGGTATCCAGTATGATCTTGCCTATGTCGTGGAGTATGCCGCCGACAAACACGTCATCTCCACCCTTGAACCTGGTCTCGAAGACTGCCTTTGCAGACACTGCGCAGCCCAGGTTGTGCCTCCACATCTCTGCAACATCAATTGAACTCCTTACACCTGCCGAGCCGAATACATCCATTATGGACACTGAGAGTGCCATGTTTTTTACTGTGTTAAGGCCCAAAACCGTGCATGCCCTCTCAACTGTGTCGACCTTGCGGCTCAATCCGTAGAAAGGCGAGTTTGCAACTCTCAACAGCTTTGCTGTAAGCCCCTGGTCCTTCTCCAAGACACGTGCTACGTCCTTGCTGCTACAGCTTGGCGTACTTGTGACCCTGAAGAGTTCCTCCAGTATGTCCGGCATACTCGGCAGATCAGACATACTGTCGATCATGGCCTGTAAACTCTTTTGCATGGTCAAGACCTCCTTGCCCTCGCAGTAGCAGCCGCCTCCATCAAGATTTTCATCCATTCAAGGTCAGAGGACCTTGAAAATATAGGTCTCAGGATCTCCAACTGCTCCAGTATCTTATCCTTGAGTTCATTCGTGTCCATATCCTGGGCTGATGATTCATCCTCGGTTTCAACCATGACTGATCTTACTCCGCGATGGACAAGCCCTGATATTATTCCGCGGTTAAGCACGGTCCCTTTCTTTAATATAATTGTACCGCTAGCACCCTTTATGTCATCTGCCAGCCTCATGCCAGGTAAAAGGCTGCTTACATCTTGTTCTTTCATGTCTATTACAGCTCCTGATTTACTTCTTGCTTCATGGGAAGTGTTATGCTGACCCTTGTACCTTTTCCCTCTGAGCTGTTAATGTCTATGTCACCCTTGTGCATAAGTATCGCCCTCTGGGCAATACTGAGCCCCAGGCCCTTGGCTTCTGGAGTGTTTTTGGTTGTGTAAAAAGGGTCGAAGACTCTATCAATGTCCTGGTTTTTAATTCCACAGCCCGTGTCTTCTATAACAACCCTCACATTGCTATTCTCTGACATTGTCTTAACAAGAACCTTTCCTCCCTTGCCAACTGCCTGTAGTGCATTCTCTATTATGCATTTGAATGCCTGTCCCAGCTCACTCCCGTATCCTTCTATGTATGGAATATCTCTGTAATCCTTTTCTATCTGCACGTTGCCTGCCTTATGGCTTAGTATGTCCAGGGTTGAATCTAGAAGCTTGTTTATTGATACTTGGCTGAGGTATGGCTTGTCCACATGACTGAATTCCTTCAGGCTTTCTACTATGTCCTTTATCCTCTCAGCCCCCTGCAAAGACTCTTTTATTATGTCTATTGCATCGTTTACGATATCCCTGTCCCGCACGGTCTCAAGGTCTTTTCTCAAAGTCTCGGGTAACCTTGGTTTTAGTTCATCGAGTGATTGGAAGAAATTCTTGAGATGATCCAGGTGCTTACCAAGAGTGCTAAGGTTGGATATAATAAAACTCAATGGATTATTTATTTCATGGGCCATGGTGGCTGCGAGATAGCCTGTTGATGCCATTCTCTGCTCGTGTACCAGCTTTGTCTGAGTGTCCTTGAGTCTCTTAAGAGCATCTAAGAGCTTCTGGTTCGTGTCTTTAAGCCTTTTCTCGTTCACTTTCAAGGGGGTGATGTCCTGTATATTGTATTGCATCTCTTTCACGTTTCCATTTTCATCCTCTATTATGGTGGCACTTGCCAGCACATCAATCAGTCCCCCATTTTTCACAGCAATCTTTGTTTCATAACTTTTAACAGTACCCCTAAGTGTTTCCCTCCTTATTTCCATGAATCTCTCAATGTAATCAGGTGGACAGAAAATGGTTACGGGCCTGCCAAGTATATCATCGCTTGAATACCCGGTTATTTCCTCGACCTTTCTGTTCACACTCAATATTGTCCCTTGAGGATCAACTGTTATGATCATCTCGTTGGCGTTTTCAAAGAGGTTCTTGAAACGATTCCTTGCCTGTATGAGTTTCTCTTCTATCAACTTGCGCTCTGTAATGTCACGTATGATACCAACAGCATGCCATTTACCCCCTATC
>QMLJ01000184.1 GCA_003643935.1 Deltaproteobacteria bacterium
ACCTATCCTCTTTATCAGTGGTTTCTAAAATAAGTCGATCTTTCTATTTCAAATGCGTGATTTCGAATGCTACGCCATCTAGGGTTTTATTCTCTTACGGATTTTTGTCCTTCCACTGTCCGTAATCCAGGGCCAGAAAGACGTGGCCTTTAGAACACACCATTTATCTGGTGGCAAATGAAGCCGGTTTTTTAAGGGCATACATCTTTTTATATAATAATCAGAGACTTAATCAGGGCCTTTGCAACACATATTTGACACCAGTTTGTATTTATTTACGAAACCGGAAGGCATGCTGCCGGTGTTTAGCGGGATAAAAATGAAGCTTCATTCATAATCACCTTGACATTTCACCCCTAGTTATTTAGTTGTCAACAAAAGGATTCAGGTGGCATCAAGCACCTGAGCGAGAACATAAGGAGGATTTTTTATGGAGCTTAGGGATGCTTACTTTATTGATGGTCTCCGTAGCTGGTATGGTCGTGCCAAGCCAAATGGTTTTTACTGGACTACAAGGGCGGATGATATTGTCACAAAGATCATGAGAGAGCTTATGAGGAGAAACCCAAATGTACCTTGGGATGAGTTGGACGATAACATTTGGGGTGCAACCACCCAGTCTGGTGACCAGGGTACGACCATGGGGCGTACAACAGTTTTTACCGCAGGGCTTCCAGTAAGGGTACCCGGTTTCTCAGTCGACCGCATGTGTGCAGGAGGTATGACAGCGCAATCCATAGCAGGGGCATGGATAAAGACGAACGCGGCTGACATTGTCGTAGCAGGAGGCGTGGAGCACATGGGGCATCACCCAATGGGGGCAGAGGCTGATCCCAACCCAAGGATAGTAACTGAGAAGATGGTAGAACCCAAGTACTTTAACATGGGTGTCACGGCCGAGAGGTTGCATGACTGGATGGTAGAAAACGGCTACCCGGAAGTGACCAGGGAAGAGAGCGATGTATATTCCTACCATGTCCAGAAAAGGTATGCAAAGGCACTTGCAGAAGGTTATTACGATGATCAGACAGTGAACATGGCTGTTTTCACGCCTGAAGGCTGGAAGGTGGCTGACAGGGATGAGCAGGCAAGGCCTGAGACAACACTGGAAGGGCTTGCCAAGTTAAAGTCTCCGTTCAAGGCTGCTGGGAAGGTTACAGCCGGTAATTCATCCGGTCTCAACGATGGTGCAACTGTTGCACTCATGATGTCTGGTGAGAAGGCAAAAGAGCTTGGTCTTAAACCAAAGATGAGGCTTATAGGTTATGCCTTTGAGGGCGTGGATCCGTCCATAATGGGATGGGGGCCAATACCTGCTACAGATAAGGTATTAAAAAGGTATGGTTTCAAGATAGACGACATTGACTTCATAGAGCTGAACGAGGCCTTTGCAGTGCAGGCAGTTGCTTTCATGAAGTACTTCGGCCTCAAGTACCCAGAAGATCCCAGGCTTAACCCTTATGGTGGTACGATTGCTATAGGCCATCCCCTGGCAACATCGGGTGTCAGGCTCAGTGTGCAGCTTGCCAAGGATTTTGAGCTGCATCCAGAGGCACGTTATGGTCTTTGTACCATGTGTGTAGGACTTGGTATGGGGGGAGCTACCCTCTGGGAAAACATGGTGGGTAAAGATCTGTAAGAGGAGGAATAATAAATGGCTAAATATATCACAAAGTGCAAACTGAATTTCTATAACTCAAAGAAGGCTGGGAAGATAGCCATCGTGACCATGGATAACGGCGAGGATTATAGAAAGCCCAACACATGGAGCATAGAGGCCCTTGATTCTCTCAACGAGGTACTGGATACCGTAGAAAAGGATTCCGATGTCAAGGGATGGCTGCTCGTAGGTAAACCGTTCATATTCAACGTGGGCGCTGACATCATGAGTATCGATCCCAATGTTACAAGGGATGATGCGCTTGCCATTGGCAGGAAAGGTCATGCCACGTTCAAAAGGATAATGGGTCTTGATATACCCACGGTTGCAGCCATAAACGGTGCTGCCATGGGTGGCGGTGTAGAGGTGAGTCTATACCACGACTACCGGTGCATAGCAAAGGATCCTGGCGGATGTGACCACTTTGCGTTCCCGGAATGTTTCATAGGCCTGGTGCCTGGATGGGGAGGGACTCAGCTGGTGCCAAGGATAGCCGGTCCAGAGGCCGCTATTGAGCTAATAATAAACAATCCCTTGAACCAGAACCGAATGGCAAAGGCAACCAGGGTTTTCGAGCTTGGCTTGGCAGACAGGATTTTCCCTCCTGCAGAATTTGTAGATGACTCAATAGCCTTTCTTGAGGGCATTATAACGGGTGAGGAGAAGGTTGAAAAAAAACAGTCTGAGCCCAAGATGAGTGACGAGCTTTATAACCAGACAAAGGCCTATATAGTAAGCAGAGTACACTCCGGTGCAATAGCCCCATACAAGGCACTTGACCTTATCAAAGGTGCCGGCGAGTGGACGCTTGATGAGGGCCTTTCAAACGAGGACGAAACACTTGCGGACATGATTGTCTCGCCCCAATGCAAGGCTAGCATTTACTCGTTTGACCTTGTGCAGAGAAGGGCAAAGAGACTACCTGGAAGGCCCCAGAATGTACAGGGACAGAGGATAAGGCAGATAGGTATCATTGGGGCTGGCCTCATGGCTTCCCAGATGGCGCTCTTGTTTGCAAGACGCTATCAGGTCCCTATCCTCATGAAGGACATAAAGCAGGAGTTCGTAGACAGGGGTATAGGCTATGTAAGGGACCAGCTTGCAAAACAGGTGAAAAAAGGAAGGATGTCAGAGGCTGACGCAAGATGGATGGGTGAGGATCTCATAAAGGGAACCACTACCTATGACGGCTTTGAGGACTGTGATTTCGTGATAGAAGCCGTGTTTGAAGAGATGGGTATAAAACAGAAGGTATTTGGCGAGCTGGAAGGTGTATGCAAGCCTGAATGCCTGTTCCTGACCAATACGTCGTCTCTTGACATAACCGAAATGGCGAGCAAGCTGAATGATCCATCAAGAGTTGTGGGCTTCCACTTCTTCAATCCCATAGCTGTTCTTCCTCTTATCGAGATAATAAAGGCAGACAAGACGAGCGATGTGGCCCTTGCAACGGCATACGACATAGCAAAGAAGATAAAGAAGACCCCGGTTTTGGTTAAGAACTCGCCTGCATTCCTTGTAAACAGGATACTTCTTGCCATGATGGACGGTGTTTTAAAATGTGTGGATGATGGTGCCCCGTTTAAACAGGTAGACAAGGCAGTTGTAGAACTCGGGTTCCCAATGGAACCATTTGCACTTCTGAGCCTGGTTGGACCGGCTATTGCTTTGCACGTACAAGAAACCTTGAATGCAGCATGGCCCGATAGGTTCCCCATAAATCAGGGGCTTAAGAATATGGTGAGTAAGAAGAAGGTGAGCGTTTACCAGGGTGCAGATGTTGATCCCGAGGTAAAAGAGGGCTGGCCTCAGGGAGACAAGCAATTCACTGATGAGGAGATCCAGCAAAGGGTGCTTGAGAGGCTGACCCAGGAGATAGGGCTTACTCTTGAAGAGGGCATTGTAGAAAGTCCTAAGGATGTGGATACAGCCATGATCATGGGTGCAGGTTGGCCTTTCTTCATGGGAGGTATTACCATATACCTGGATCAGAAGGGTTATTCTACCAAGGTCTTGGGTAAGACTTTCCACGCTGGTAATCCCCTTGCCGGGTAGATTAGGGAGATAACCGTAGCGAGATTTATAACTAAGATCTACATCTATCATATTTCGGGCGGATCATTCCGCCCGAAATAATTTTCGTTACTTTTGTCCTTGACATAACCTACTAACTAAATTAAATTTTACTTAGGCCTTTAAAGTTTAAGTGTACCACCACTTACCCAAGCCAATTCACAGCATAAAAAAATTATCGGAAGGTATTTAGATAATGAATCTAGGGGAATTAAAGAAATTAAATGCAAAAGACCTGCTGGAAACTGCCAACAAGCTGGAGAT
>QMLJ01000185.1 GCA_003643935.1 Deltaproteobacteria bacterium
TAAATGAACTCAGGTTTTTCTTTCCAATAGATAGGATTAATACAAAGGTCTTGGAAGATGTTTTTAAGGACAACTACGATGATTTTACCAAGAAGCTTTCCCTTCTTGGCTTTAGGCCTGCACGTGGCTTCATGCTTGGTTACATAGATATGGTCTTTAGCTTTAATGGCCGTTTTTACCTGATAGACTGGAAATCTGACTTTCTAGGGAACAGGATGGAAGATTATCAAGGAGATAAGCTCATGAGAGCCATGGAGGCCCATTACTATGTATTGCAGTATCACATCTATACCCTTGCACTTCACAATTACCTTAAGATGCGGCTCAACAATTACAGCTATAAAAGGCATTTTGGAGGGGTGTACTATATATTTCTCAGGGGTGTTGACCCTGGACATCCTGGTTGCGGCATATACAGCGATAGGCCTGACGTACATTTAATAGAACGTCTTGGTTCCGCATTGATGGGCGGAAAGACACTTGGGGAAGCGGTATGATGATAGATTCCTCACACACTACGATCGACAAGCTCGGGAAAGGTGATTTTGAAGCCATTGACCTGCAGTTCGCCGGGTTTATGGAGCAAATATCAGGAGAGAGAAACCACCACCTATTCCTTGCGGCAGCGCTGACAAGCAAGGTCACGAGGGAAGGCCACGTATGCCTGAAACTGGAGGACTATGCAGGTAAGACGCTCTCAGGAGATACCGTGCTAGAGTGTCCCGGACTAGGCGAGTGGATAGATAAGATTTCATCGAGCAAGGTGGTGGGAAGACCAGGCGATTTTAAACCACTTATACTTGATGAGTCATCCAGGTTATACATGAGACGTTACTGGGATTATGAGGCGAGACTGGCCGAGGCCATAAAGGCCATGGTCTATAAGGATATGCATGATATAGATCGAAAGGCTGCCAGGAAGGCCTTGAAAGATTCCTTTGGTAGTGCAACTCCCGGCCAGGTGGACTGGCAAAGGGTGGCGGCTGTGTGTTCAATGTTCAAGGGGTTCAGTGCGATATCAGGTGGACCTGGTACGGGAAAGACCACTACAGCAGCAAGGATTATGGCAATGCTCTTAGAGCATAGGAAAGGGAAGACAACAATAGCCTTGTGTGCACCCACAGGCAAGGCCGCGGCAAGGTTAAAGAATGCTATGAACAGGGCCAAGATTGAAATGCTAAAAGACAACAAGGCCGTTTTTGGTATACCTGATAAGGCAACTACCATCCATAGATTATTAGGTTATATCCCAGGCTCGCCATATTTTGCTCATGATCGATCCAATCCTCTTCCATATGACGTTGTGGTGGTTGACGAGGCCTCTATGGTTGATATTGCACTTTTGTCAAAGCTTGTACAGGCGCTCAAGGGTGATGCAAGGCTTATACTGATTGGAGACAAGGACCAACTCGCCTCTGTTGAGTCAGGTGCTGTACTAGGAGATATATGCGATACAGGGACCCAGCATCGCTATTCAAGAGCATTCTCTGATCTTGTCTATAATATCTCAGGAGAGAAGATAGGTTTTGATACTCATGTAAAACCAGGGATACAGGACAGCATAGTTCACCTTAAGGAGAGTTACAGGTTTCCTGGTGATAGTGGGATAGCCATTTTAAGTAGAGCAGTTATAGCAGGTGATAGCGATGCCGCCATGGAAATACTTTTGTCGAACAGGCTAGACGATGTGGAATGGAAAGATCTTGAGGATGCGAGCTCTCTGGATGATGCCTTGAGACTCGCTGTAATAGAGGGTTACGGTCCGTATCTTAAGTCAAAAGATCCTCATGATGCATTCAAATTCTTTGATTCGTTCAGGGTGCTAACACCTCTAAGGGACGGCCCATACGGTGTTAAGAGTCTAAATGGCATGATTGAACAGGTCTTGGTAGGTCATGGATTAATTCATGCTTCAGGTGTTATTTATCCATACTTACCTGTCTTAATAACAAGGAACGACTATAACCTGCACCTGTTTAACGGTGATGTGGGAATAATCATGCCTTTTGGAAATGAAGAACAAAGACTTATGGCATTGTTCATCTCTGATAGGGATGATTTCAGGCATGTATCTCCGGCAAGACTGCCTGATTACGAACATGGCTATGCCATGACCGTCCATAAGAGTCAGGGGTCTGAGTTTGACAGGGTATTACTTATCCTTCCAGATAGGGATGTACCAGTACTTACAAGGGAGCTGGTGTATACGGCAATAACGAGGGCCAGGACAAAGGTTGCTATATGGGGTAATAGAGATGTGTTTAAAGCCGCAATAAAGAGGCGTATTGAGAGGAACTCTGGCCTACGCGATGCCCTGTGGGGCGATTTCAGTAGCAGATAATTATTAAACGTTATCAATGGTGTCCAAAATAAGTCGATTTTCCCGATTCAAGTGTGTTAAGATCCTAAAGTCGACAGTCTTTAATTTAGGTTCTCCATCATTGAGCTTGCTAAGCAGTAAAGGGGGCTACTTGCAAATGAAATCAGTTTCTTGGATAGGCATGAAACGTCATGTAGCCTCATATAACTTCAATGTATCCATAATCCTTTTATTAATGACCACTAAGGGCTTTTATCCCTATCGCAATAAGTATAATGCCGCCTAATATGCCCATATTTCTACCTGAATTGCGACCTATGTTGCTACCTATGAACACGCCTGTAAATGACATAAAGAAGGTTACAATCCCGGCCATGACAGCCACAAGCAACACTGGTTTGCCTACAAGGGACAGGCTGAAGCCAACGCTGAAGGCATCAATACTCGTTGCAAGTGCATAAAAAAGAAGCAGGCCTATCTTATAGGGATCTAGGCGTTTCTCTTGTGCCGTTACAGACTCGTGGATCATTCTCAGCCCAACTAAGACAAGAATAGAGAACGCTACCCAACCAGATACCTTGAAGACAAGCCTTGCAACATCAGCCCCAACAGCGCTTCCTGCAAGGGGCATCATAGCCTGGAAGGCACCGAATAGAATAGATATCTTAAAGGCAAACCATATCCTCGGTTTTTGTGTTCCTATACCATTTGAGACAGAAACAGCAAATGCATCCATGGCAAGCGCAAATGCAATGAGTGTTGGTGTTAAAATGTTCATTCGTAAAGTCTAGAACATTTATGCTTTTATGACAACAACCAGGTTCTCGAAGGTTGAAGCCCTTACCTATGAAAATCCACCTTGGCATGTAAACCTGATCTAAAGTTGATAAATTAATATTAAGATAGAATAATATGTCATAATTAACAATTATATCGAGAAATACAAAGCTAATATACTATAACCATACTTAATCACCCTTAAATTCTGTATATTGTATTTGAAAAAAAGCACAAAACTCTATAAGGTTAGTAGCACTCGATAGAGATGAGTGCTACTAATAACTTATACTAAGGAGGAGGGTGCTTATGAAGATAAGACCTTTACAGGATCGAATTCTCGTAAAGAGGATTGAAGAGGAGGAAAAGACAAAAGGCGGAATTATTATCCCTGATACTGCTAAAGAAAAACCGCAGATGGGGGAGATTATTTCCATAGGTAAAGGGAAAAAGACCGATGACGGCAAGGTTATCTCGCTTGATGTCAAGGAGGGAGACAGGGTGCTCTTTTCCAAGTATGCTGGCACAGAGGTCAAGATAGAGGGCGAGGAATATCTAATAATGAGAGAGGATGACATTTTAGGTGTCATAGAGAAATGAGACTAGGAAGGAGGTAGTAAAGATGGCTGCAAAAGAGATAATATTCAACGAGGAAGCTAGAGCAAAGGTTCTTAAGGGTGTTGACAAGCTTGCCAACGCGGTTAAGGCTACACTTGGTCCAAGGGGAAGGAATGCCATACTGGATAAGATGTTTGGTGCCCCAACGGTGACCAAGGACGGTGTTACGGTGGCAAAGGAGATCGAGTTGAAGGATAAGTTCGAGAACATGGGCGCACAGATGGTAAAGGAGGTGGCTTCAAAGACCTCTGATGTGGCTGGTGATGGTACA
>QMLJ01000186.1 GCA_003643935.1 Deltaproteobacteria bacterium
CCAGGGAGGGTGTCAGGGCACAGAGAGAGAAACGCCAACCGGATTTTAAGGGGAAATTATAAATAACAAAGGTATGGGAGCCATGAGATGATTACTGAGCGCCAAAGGATATTTTCAAGCATATTTGAACCCAAGTCAATTGCCTTTTTCGGGGCCTCGCATAACGTGTTCAAGTGGGGCTTTAATATACTGCATAATATTGTAAACGAGGGCTTCAAGGGCAAGATCTATCCCATAAACCCCAAAGGCGGGTCCTGGTACGGCATGAAGATATACGAGGACCTAGATCTCATAAAGGATACCATAGATCTAGCCATCATTGTGGTTAAAAAAGAACTGGTGAAAGACACGCTCAGAAAGTGTCCGCAAAGAAACATACCTGCGGCAATAATCATAACAGCAGGGTTCTCCGAGACAGGTAAGGAAGGGGCATTGCTCGAGAAGGAAGTCTTGGATCTGGCACATAAGCACTCCATGAGGATAGTAGGACCGAATACCATGGGCATCTTTAGCGCATGGCCGACCCCCCTAATGGCAACCATGGCATCAGGTCATAAGATCCCTGGAGAGGTAGCCATCATTGCCCAGAGTGGGAACCTTGGTTCATCCATCAGTTACCGCCTGACAAGAAGAAATATAGGCATAAGCAGGTTGATCAGCTCTGGTAACGAGGCAGACCTCAAGACAGCAGACTACCTTGAACTACTGGAACACGACCCGAAGACCAGGATCATATGCCTTTACGTGGAGGGAATACGCGAGGGCAGGAGGTTTTTTGAACTCGCAAAGAGAATATCGCCCAAAAAGCCCATGATACTCATCAAGGGAGGAAAATCAGATATGGGTGCAAGGGCGGCCATGTCCCATACAGGTGCAATGGCAGGCAATAATGAAGTGTTCGATGCCATGTGCAGGCAGACAGGTATTATTACAGTGGATTCCATGGACGACATGGTGGACGTGTGTGGCATGCTTACATCGCAACCAAGGCCACGTGGTAACAGGGTGGGCATTATAACCTTGGGAGGCGGCTGGGGCGTGATAGCAACAGATGCCTGCGCAGCAAACGGCCTTGTCTTACCAAAATTAAAGGATAGTACTATCAGGATGCTGGACAAAGTGCTTCCACCTTACTGGAGCAGGGCCAACCCTGTTGACCTTGTTGCGCCGAACAGGATAACCGTTATCACAGATGCCATATCCATACTGATAGAAAACGAGGACATAGATGCCATACTTGCACTGGGCCTTGGATACCCGACCTTAAGGGCCATGGTATGGCGCTCTTCCCCTATTATTCCCAGGGAAGACTCCGATGCCCCGTCCAGGCTGATGTACGAGGGAGAGATGCAGCTCATGGAACTGCTAGTGGGCCAGATAAAAAAACTTGAAAGGCCCATTATACCTGTTATCGATATCATGGCTTTTGACAGGACAGAAAATCATGATCTACTCAACTACCTAGACTCCAAGGGAATAATGGCATATCCATCACCCGAGAAGGCCATATACGCCCTTGCCAAGGTCCTGGAGTACACGAAAAACACCAAGCTGTTCCCGGCATCTGAGGAGGACCAGGACACAGGGTCCGGCTTACAGGTACAGGAAAAAACATAGCACAAAGGAAGATATAACCAGAGCAAGCAAGTCCATATAATTAAGTTTTCTTTCCTTCATGCTGGTTCTCTCCTGTCCAGGCCTGTAGCCCTTTATGGCGAGTGCGACTGCAAGGTCTTCTGTCCTCCTGAATACTCCCCTCAGAAGTGGTATTATTATGGGTATGATGGATCTTATTCTCTTCATTAAACCGCCTGACTCCAGGTCCACGCCCCTTGCCTTCTGTGCCTTAAGTGTCCTGTCCGCCTCTTCAAAAAGGACTGGTATAAACCTTATCGCCAGCATTACTGCAAGTGCTATCTCGCCAACCGGCACCTTGACATACTTAAGCGGTTTCATGAACCATGTCATTGCCCTTACCATCTCGGACGGGGAGGTAGTCAGAGTAAAGATAGTGGATATCCATATGGCGCAGACAAGTCTCAGACCCACGTATATACCGTTTGTAAGGCCTTGCCTCGTGGCGCAAGGAATCCATGCTATTTTATCACCCGGGGTCATGAACACGTGAAGTATTGCAGTGAACAGGAAAAGCCAAAGAAAAGGTTTCAGTCCCTTGACAAGTCTTATGAAAGGCAGGCCTGCAACAAAAGTAAGTCCAATACATAACAGGCTGAAGGTTGCAAGAATGCCAATATTGTCTACAAAAAAGGCCGTGCCTATTCCAAGGGTTGTGATTAAAAGCTTGACCCTTGGATCAAGCAAGTGTACTACGGATTCTCCTGGTAAAAACTGGCCAAGGGTTAGTCTCAAGACCTGACCAAGTACTCCGCTATTTGCACTGCGTTTAGGGCAGCACCTTTCCTGATATTGTCCGAGACTATCCACATGGCAATACCATTATCCGTGGAAAGGTCCTCCCTTATCCTGCCTACAAAACACTCGTCCTTTCCTGCAGCATATATGGCAAGTGGGTAGATGTTGTGCTCTGGATTGTCCTCCACTGCTACACCTGGAGCATCCATCAGTATACGCCTCACCTCGTCAGGCGTTATTTTCTTCTCTGTCTCTATGTTGACAGCCTCTGAATGGCCGTAGAACACAGGAACCCTTGCCGCTGTAGCGCATACCCTTATGGTCTCATCTTCAAGGATCTTCCTTGTCTCGTTGACCATCTTCATCTCTTCCCTGGTATAGGCATTATCCAGGAAAACATCTATGTGCGGTAGTACATTGAATGCAATCTGGTGTGGATAGACGTTCACCACGGGGTCCTTGAACTGGAACAGCTGTCTTACCTGCTCTGTAAGCTCGTCCATGGCTTTGAGGCCGCTACCAGACACTGCCTGGTATGTCGAGACAATAATCCTCTTTATCCCGGCAACCCTGTGTATGGGATTAAGTACAACGACCATCTGTATGGTTGAGCAATTGGGATTTGCTATTATACCCTTGTGTTCCTTTATCCTATCAGCATTCACCTCAGGCACCACAAGCGGCACATCCTCATCCATCCTGAACGCAGATGTGTTATCTATAACCACGCAGCCTTCAGCTGCTGCAACGGGTGCAAACTCCTTGCTTATTGCTCCACCTGCAGAGAAAAGCCCTACCTCTATTCCCTTGAAGGAATCCTTATCCAAGACCCTTACCGGTATGCTATCGCCCCTGAATTCTACCGTCCTACCCACGGATCTCTGCGAAGCAAGGGGGATAAGTTCTCTTACCGGAAAATCTCTCTCTTCTAGTATCCTTATCATCTCCGTGCCGACAGCTCCAGTGGCGCCGACAACAGCCACTTTGAAACCACTATTAGCCATAGTTAATTTCCTTCCCTTATCTCCTGTATTATATACTCTGTCATCCTCTTTGTACCAACCACCTCTTGTGCACTATAGCTGATATCCCTTGTCCTAATACCCTTGGCAAGGACATTATCAACTGCTTTTTCAATCCTCTGGGAGGCCTCCACCATGTCGAAGGAATACCTGAGCATCATTGCAGCCGAGAGAATAGCACCTATTGGATTGGCAATGTCCTTACCTGCTATGTCAGGGGCTGATCCGTGCACCGGCTCATAAAGCGCCTTGGTCTCGCCCATGCTTGCGGAGGGTAACATACCAAGGGAACCCGTAATCATGGAGGCCTCGTCACTCAGTATGTCACCGAAGAGATTCTGGGTGACTATAACGTCGAACTGCTTTGGTTCCCTTATTATCTGCATGGCACAGTTATCCACATACATGTGTTCCAGATTCACCCCTGGAAAGTCTTTTGACACCTCATCAACGACCTCCCTCCATAGCCTGGAACTCTCTAGAACGTTTGCCTTGTCCACTGATGTGAGACTCTTTCGCCTTCCAAGGGCTATTGTAAATGCCTTCCTCGCTATTCGC
>QMLJ01000187.1 GCA_003643935.1 Deltaproteobacteria bacterium
ATGTCATCTCAAGGCTGTCTTGCGTAAGCACACGCCTTTGCATGAATACACCTGCATTGTTTATCAATACGTCCAGGCTTTCAAGGTCATGCTGTAAGATTTCAATCAGGTGCCTGACATCTTCTAAAGAAGAGAAGTCAGCCCTATATGCATGTATCTTATTGTTACCTGTCAGCTTTCTTATCTCTTCTAAGACCCCATCCAGTTTTTCTTGAGACCTGCCGTGCAATAGTACGGTTGCACCGGCTTGAGCTAGCCTTAAGGCAGTCGCCTTTCCTATGCCGTCGGTTGAACCTGTTATGAGTACTATCTTCCCTTCCAAAGAAACACCCTCCATGTGAGCGCCCAAGTTTAATGACTACCGTGCATCTATCTTGAACAACATAGCAAGGCACGAGGGCTTAAGATTGAAAGCCGGGACATGCCTCATGTATTCAATATATGCATCCCCGAACTTCCTTATAGCCTCAGGCTCTTCCACAAACCTTATCATCACAAGGATCAGTAGTATCTCGGCCGGTGCTATTATCATGATAAATGATGCTGATCCCAGGATAAGGGCAAGCGATAGAGGAAAGAACATGAGGCCCAGATGCATGGGATGGCGCATGCACGAGTACACTCCTGTGGTCACAAGTCTATTGGTCTCCATGCGAGGTAAATCGCCAACTCTTCCCATGCGGGCCAAGATCCTCCCTGTATTCCTACTCACAAGCACTACAGCATACAAGAGCACAAGGCCCAGGGGAAGGGTTAAAATGTGGAAATATACATCGTGCAAGTAGCCTGCAAACAGCCTTGCATCAAGGTATATACCAAGCAGTGCACCGCCAAGAAGTATAGCAATCCAGAAGGTTATCCTCGGAATTATCACTATCCCTCACACAACAGGTCCCCTGGCAGGGAGAACCTGGCACTACAATTCTTAAAGAAAACCGTTTTCCTTGTACCAGTTAAAGGCATCCTTTACCATCTCCTCTATGGGCCTTAATTTAAAGCCCAGTTCTCTTACAGCCTTGGATGAGTCATACTTGGGGAATACTGACATGTAGCGCGCCTGACCTGGGTTTAGGTCAGGCGGCTTGTTCGTGAACTCAGAGATAAATTCCATTACATACCCGTAGGCCACGGCCATCCAGTAAGGCATGACAAACCTGGGTGGCCTTACACCCATGGTCTCTGCGATCAGTGTAAACACGGTCTTATAGGTCTCGTTTATACCTCCCACAATGTAGCGCTCACCTTTTCTCCCCCTGTGAAAGGCCTGGACATGTGCCTTTGCCACCTCTTGCACATGCGCCCAGGGCGCCCCACCGGGTGGTATGGCAGGCACCTTGCCATCCCTTATGTCTCCAAACAACCTTCCGAACTGGAGTGTGTGGTCAAAAGGTCCTATCATGCTACCAGGGTTTATTACCACCACATCAAGCCCCTCATCCACGAGACCTAGCACGGCCTTCTCCCCCTCCCTCTTTGTGTCTGCATAGTTGTAGCCAGTGCCAGCATAGTTGTATACATCCCAGGTCTCGTCTGCAAGGCCATCAGGATTGTAGCCCAGGGCATCTACCGTGCTGGTGTGTATCATCCTCTTGACCCCGTGGGCCAGGCAGGCCCTTGCAACGTTTTTCGGACCATCCACATTGACCTCGCGCTGCCTCTTAAATAATTTTTTCCAGAAGGACGTATCACCTGCAACGTGAAATACTGCATCCATGCCGTCTACTGCCTTGTCCACGTCGTCGTATACCCTCACGTCGCCCAGCATGATCTCAACAGGAAGGTCTTCAATGTAGCGCGTCGTAGAACCAGGAAGGCCAAATGCCCTCACCTCCCAGCCCTGCCTCACCAGTTCATGCACCAGATTGGTCCCCAGAAACCCTGTTGCACCTGTAACAAGAGCCTTCATATTCACCTCCAGTTCAAAAATCTATTCTTTGAATAAACCTAATCCCTACACCTTTGACGTGTCCAGTTTCAATAGGTCATAGTATAAAAGCGATTTCTTGGTCAAGATTTCTTGGTCAATGTCATGTCTCTACCTCTTACTTTCTTTTTTTTGTCTTACCATCACGCATGGCACAATATGTGCCACTTTTTTATAAAGTGCAGTACCCCATTAAGCAAGACCAGGCTATCTTCTTATCTGCTGACAAATGCCCGCCAGCCGGCAATCATGGACCCAGGTTCAAGGTCAAGTGCACCTGATGCCTCGGCAACCGGCGTAAAACCGCAGTTCTTACAGTTCACCACTCCCCTGCTCTTCACATAACAACCAGTGGTAAGGGTACCATCAGGATCTACATTCACCAGTAAGTCATCATGGCATACCCAATTATTTTTTATCATGGCCCTTAACCTGTTTTCAGAGTTTATGATAGCATAGCCCTTTCTCTTAAGCTCGATGATCTTTTCTATGGCCTGCATCCTCTCTTCAGGAGAGAGCATTAAGGGTTCCTCTCCCTGGCCGTACGGATAGAACAGTTGCACGGTAATCCCCTTTACAGTCGGCACATGCCTCAACTCCCTGGCCAAGTTTTCGATGTCTTGCCAATTCTCCTTGTTCACGGTGAAATGCACGAGGATTTTTGGATGCCTTGTCCTTTTCAGGTTAGACCAGACCTTGTCAAAGGAATTGCTCCTGAGTCTATTGTGGATCTCCCTCGTACCGTCCAGGCTTACCCATACGACATCTGCATCTACATCGAGTGGAAATGTACCGTTCGTGGTAAGGGCAACGCACATGAAAAGTCTCTTTGCATGCCTGACCAGGTCATGGATGTCATGACTCCCGTCTTTCCAAAGCAGTGGCTCTCCGCCTTCATAGACCACAATACGGCATCCAAGGCCCTTTAACCTGGTCAAGGTATGCATTGCCATGTCCCAGCCCATGTGCGAGTTGGGCTCTTTTGCTCTCATGTAAAAAGGGCAGGCCTTGCACTTGAGGTTGCACCTGTACGTGAGCTTAAAGCTCGCGAGTAGTGGCGTAGGCTGGCGCAGCACCTTTCTCCTTAAATAGAAATCCATCATGCTAATGGACCAGCCCAGATATGTCATATATACTCTATGCTTGACCATTGCTTGTTTCCAAGATCTTTAGATTTAATACCAGAGATTACCAACCATACGCAAGAAATTCCTTCTCTTTCCTCTCTTGTATAGCTTGATTATGGCATAATCTACGCCCAACTTCACCATCAGGACATTACTCCCAGTACCTGTTGCTCCTTTAGCCCTCCTTGACTTTCACTATGGATATGCTATTATTTAGATGTCAGCTATCTGGTGAGAGCTTGTAATAATATATACCGAAGACGGTAAACTTGGTTTATCTATAAAAGAAAGATTCAAGGAGGCTAAGACATGAAAAAGGTTTTTATGATCCTTGTCATGTCAACAATACTGGCAGTTCCCATGTCTGCAGTGGCCATGACACCTGTCTCAGACAAGGAGCTTGCCGACATAACAGGCCGTACTGGCGTGAGCATATATATTGATGTAACCATAAACCTCCACATAGGAGTAATAGCATGGGGAGATCCAGATGGATTTGGAGGCACTACATCAGGAGGCTGGGTCGGACTAAAGAACCTATATGTGACTGGCTTTCATGTAGGCCCTAGAACAGATTACTTGTTAGATCCAAGTAAATGGCCTTATCTTCAATCCCTGACCATAGACGTGTTCCATGTCCCGTGGAACTAAGATCACATTGGGGTCAGGTCTTGAATTGTGAATTAACAGGGTAAAAAGATAAGGTAGTATTTCGAAAGTGATGTGAAATTTGTTGAAGCTGGAAGTACAAGGGCTTAACCTTCCCATAGAGAAAAACCCAAAGGTCCTGAAAGTAGGAAGGAGAAGCCCTATGGAAAATAGAGTAACAGAGCAAGAGGTTAATGATCAAGGAACATTTACG
>QMLJ01000188.1 GCA_003643935.1 Deltaproteobacteria bacterium
GGATATAAACCTAAGGGTGCAAAGGGGAGAGAGAATAGCACTTATCGGACCTACAGCATCTGGAAAGACTACAATTGCGCAGCTCCTTGATGCATTGATACTACCTACAAGGGGCGATATCCTGTTCAATTCCAAAAGTGTACTTGATATGGCCCATAATAAGAAACTGGTACACCTGAGAAGGTCAATCGGAATCTTATTCCAGTTCCCTGAACACCAGTTTTCCCAGGAGAATGCCTACGAAGAGCTGGTCTTTGGTTTGAGAAGGCTGTTTTCCCTAGACGACAACACAATGGAAGAAATGGCAAAGCCCTTATTGGATAGACTCGGTATGGATCTGGACAGGATAAGGCAAATCTCTCCATTTAGCCTAAGCTCGGGTGAAAAGAGAAAGCTTGCAATAGCATCCGCTATCATCCACTCCCCTGAACTCCTGGTACTCGATGAACCCATGGCAGGTCTTGACATTCCAGGCCAGAGTGAACTGCTAAATATACTGGACGGGCTGGATGAAACCACCATGGTTATAGCCACTCATAACCTGGAGGATTTTCTCGGTATTGTAACAAGGGTGGTTGGTATATACTCTGGAACAAAGATAATTGACACAAATGCAGACGGGCTGTTCAGCCAGCTCGATATAATGGAGCATCATGGTATTACGCCTCCACTCGTGCTCCAGGTACAATCCTGGTTGAAAGACGCGGGCATTGCTATCAACAAAACATACACTTCCATGGAAGAGCTGATTAACTACATAAAAGAACTCCTGGGGCAGAACTAAACTTCAACCGCTAGCCCGAGACTCTCTTGACAGTAAAAATCAGTCCACTGCAAGGTCTAAAGGACATCAACTATCAAGCCCTTTCTTTACGGCCTATGGTTGCTATTCCTTCGCGGTTCTTCGTCTTTGTCCCTTGTCTTCATACTAATGCTAATGCCTGGCACCTTATGCCTGAACCTAGATGTATCATTTGGCTGTTGACTAAATAAAGCTTATGACTTACCCTTATCTTAAAGAGGAGGGGCTATGCAGGATGCAACCTTCATAGAGATGAAAGTGGCGGGTATTGCCCTTGATCCAACAAACAACGCGCCCATCGTGATACTATCTGATCTCGATAATACCGTGGTATTACCCATATGGATAGGTGTTATGGAAGCAAGCGCAATTGCCTCGGTACTCGAAGGCATAACCTATTCCAGGCCCATGACCCATGACCTCCTGAAGTCCATGGTAGAACATCTGGGGGCAAAGGTAATCAAGATAGAGGTGGCAGACCTTAAGGACAACGTGTTCTATGCCATTATTACGGTTGAGAGCAACGGCGAGGTCTTTGAAATAGATGCAAGGCCATCGGATGCCATTGCCCTGGCCTTGAGAACCCAGGCCAAGATCTATGTGGCAGAGGATGTGTTGAACCGTGCCAGCCACGTGGAAAGCAAGGAGAAGGCAGAGGGTCCAAAGATTGCCGTGGGATTTGAAAAGGACAAGGACAAGCTCAAAGAAATACTTGAGAAGATGTCTCCCGAGGACTTTGGTAAATTCAAGGCATAGAAGACAGTCTTACTAGTCGACATGTTGATCATGCACAACATTTTTAACCTTGAATAAGAAGAATCACTGAATAAAACCCCTTGAGAGGTCTTTGCATGGTGTCTGTAGCTATTGAGGATATCAAATACATACCATCGGTAAGCCTGGCAGAGGGTGATGCCCTGGTAGTGGTGGACATGCAAAATGATTTTATGCCGGGCGGTGCCCTACCAGTAGCAGAAGGGGATACCATTGTAGGGGGCGTGAATCATGTCATGGAAATATTTCATGCCAAGGGACTAAGCGTAATCCTTAGCCAGGACTGGCATCCAATGGGTCATCTATCCTTTGCAAGCGCACATGATGGGAGAAAGCCATTTGATCCATTTGAAGCACCTGGCATAGGGCCTGTACTCTGGCCTGATCACTGCGTTATGGGAACACACGGGGCTGAATTTCACAAGGACCTGAGATCACATCTAGCCCATGCCATAATAAGAAAAGGATACCGCAGAGAGGTCGATAGCTATTCCTGCTTCATGGAAAACGACATGAAGACAGAGACAGGGCTGGATGGGTACCTCAGGTCAAAGGGGGTCAAGAGAATATTTACATGTGGACTTGCAATGGATTACTGCGTGTACTTCACGGCCATGGACGGCAGAAAAAAAGGTTTTGAAGTCTATTACATATCAGACCTGACCAAGCCCGTGGCATCCCCTGAAGGTAGTATAACAACTGCGCTAGAGAATATGACAAGATCCGGGGTCAAATTCATAAAGGCCGAGGCTGTGAAATAAGGTATCAGGCATCAGAAACCAGGCTCCAGGCATCAGGCGCTTAAAATGTAGGTCGGGTTGTGGAGTGAGACCCGACGGACAACTGAAAGCTAGAAGTAGAAACACAAGGTATAAGATTAATTCAAGGGGGTACCTATGACTACGAAGACTCTTACCAACCTGCTTTCACCCATAAAGATCAGGACAATGGAATTAAAGAACCGCTCTGTCATGCCTGCCATGGGAACCAACCTGGCGAATAATGACGGCACTGTAAGCGATGCCCTTGTTGCCTATATGAGAAGGCGCGCCCAGGGAGGCCTTGGGCTCATAATAAGCGAGGTAACAGCAGTACATCCAAGTGGTATTGCCATTGATACAGAGCTTGGTGCTTACGATGATCGTTTCATAGAGGGGTTGGCGAAGCTTAGCAATACCATACACTCCAATGGCGCAAAGGCAGCCCTGCAACTTCACCATGCAGGTAGGGAAAGCTTTTTCCTGCTACAGAAGGGGGAGGCCATAGGACCTTCGGCTGTACCCAGCCTTGTATACGGCATGGCACCAAGGGAAATGACGAAGGACGACATAAAAGAGATAGTGGAGGCATTTGGAACGGCTGCATATAGGGCAAAGCAGGCAGGCTTTGATGCAGTGGAGATACATGCTGCGCATGGCTATTTGCTCACCCAGTTCCTATCCCCTCTGGCTAACAAAAGGACAGACGAGTACGGCGGTGACATGTTCGGGAGATCCCGATTTGTACTTGAGGTCATATCAGAGGTCAGGTCAAGGGTCGGGGATGACTTCCCAGTGATACTGAGGGTCTCGGCAGAGGAGTCCATCAAGGGCGGTTACACCGTGGATGATATATGCCAGGTGCTACCATCCTTTGTGCAGGCAGGCACAGATGTTATACATGCGTCCCTGGGTACACATGGAAGCCCGGCTGGGATAACCATTGCACCGGTTGAATATGAACCGGGCTTTAATGTATGGCGTGCACGCAAGGTAAAGGATGCAGTCCATGTACCGGTAATCGCCGTGGGAAGGTTTACTGACCCTTACCTTGCCGACGAGGTAATAGCCAAAGGCGATGCAGACCTTGTTGCATTCGGACGCCAGATGCTGGCTGACCCTGATTTCCTGGAGAAGGCAAAATCAGGCAGGTCAGACGAGATACGTGAATGCATTGCATGCAATCAGGGCTGCATTGAGAGGCTCATGCTTGAGCTGGGTAAGATTAGGTGCGCCATCAACCCAGAGACAGGTCAGGAATTAATCTACCCGCGCACACCGGCAAAAGAGAAAAAGCGTGTATGGGTCATAGGAGGCGGCCCAGCAGGTCTCACAGCCTCCCTGGAGGCAGCAAGGCTAGGCCACGACGTGGACCTGTTCGAGATGGGAAAAGAGCTAGGTGGACAGGTGCTCTACGCAAGCATACCACCTGCCAAGGATGCCTACAGGAAGTGGATACACGGTCTTATAAGCCAAGTAAAGAACTCGGGCGTAAAGGTGCATACCAGTACACCGGTGAATGAGGGCATGATAGAAGATAAATCACCTGATGTTGTTATCCTTGCAACAGGCGGGGCCA
>QMLJ01000189.1 GCA_003643935.1 Deltaproteobacteria bacterium
AAATGAGTTTAAGGGTGAGCTCAACAACGTCAACATACCGTACATCCTATTCCAAGCCTTCCCCTCCTTGCTTGACATAAGCCTCAGCCTCCTTGGGATGCTTGTGGAGATACCCCAGTTGATGCTGACATACGTGAACAACGTGCTCGGCTTGCCGTGGTGGTTTACCTCAGGAATGACCCTCATAATGCTGATATATGCAGGAATAAAGATATATTATATAATTGTAGGGAGGACGCCAGTATGACCTATACCATACCAAGCGGTGGAGATATCGGAACCATGTTCGTAAACACGAACCTGGAACTTAACTTCATATTAGCCTATGCCTTCATAATAATAATCTTTTTCATGGCCTTCAAGCTCATAGCAAAGAAGGAAAGGACAGAGAACGCTTTTGTAGGCGCATCGTTTTTTGCTATGATCATATCCTTTATGTTCATATCAATTAACGCCATACTGCCGGACTATGGCCTCATACCTATGATAGTGTTCGCTGTGTCCTCCTTCTTTGCTTACTCCACGCGCGACAGGCAGTAGCGTTAACAATTTGGACACAAATATTTATAAATTGTGTTAATGCAAATATTGCTGTGATAATATGTTAGGAAGAAGCGTTATGGAGATGGTCACGCTTGGTATTGTCATTGCTGTGTTATTTGTTATCCTTGCTGGTCTGGTTGGATCCACAACTGTATCTGGCAACACCCAGGCAAGGACTGCAATAAATAACATCACCGCGGCAATCACGGCGTCGGTCGTCAACAACTTCCAGCTGATACTTGACATACTTGTCTATACCTTTATACTCTCGCTCGTGGCAATGATAGCCATTGTTGGCTACAACATGTTCAAGGGCAGAGGTGGCGTAGGCATTATGTGAGCATTGGCTCCTAAGGCCCCCTCAGGGGCCTTTAACCCCTTTTGCTTATGGTTACAAAGAAATACGGAGAGGGTGATAAAAGAATTGGGGATCCCAATTACCCCGAGCATGTACGAAAGTACATGAAAGATAGAGGACGCTCTCCACCCTCGCGAAGCAAGAAAGAAAAGGAGGAATTGCGCAAGAAGAGGGAAAAATCTGATTTTGGTGGACTTACGCCCGAGGGGCCAACAGCTGGCGGAGGCCATATAACACGCAAGAAACCAGACCAGCCAATAGAGGGGCTTGAGCGCGTAAAGAAAGGCAAATATGTGGACAAATTCGTCAAGAAGGAGCCTTTGGGTAGCGGAATTTTAAGCAAATACTACTACTGGGATAAGAGAACTCGGGAATTGAGGAGAGGCTCAATACATGGAAAAATCGTCAGCGTAACTCCCAAGCAAAAGGAGAAATTTGAAACAGTTACCCGCGTATCTGCTCCTGTGAAATCGGGTGATGCCGTCGGAATAGGATACCAAGAGGAGGGAAGCCTAACTGTTAAAGGTGTTAGGTCGGGCGAGCCTGTCAGTGAGGGCTTGGAAGGGGCCGTAACAACAAAGAAGTACAAAGAGGTCGGGTATTATGTTCCAGAGAAGTATATTGACCTTAAAAGGAGCGAAACAGCTGGTGAAGGGCTTGCGCTGTCATATATGGACACAGGGCAGAGATATATAGGCCCCGTACATTTGGATGCTGGGGAGACAGAGTATGAAAGAGAGCACAGGATGCTGACGCCAGAAGAGCAGATGCAGGGCTACCTTAGGAAAACTGAAAGACCGTCTGTAAGGCTTGCGAAGGATCTTAAAGTCTCCCAATATATGACTGGTGCGGTATGGAGGCCCCTTAAATTCAAGGAGCCAGAGGGGCCTTTTGACTGGATGGCAATACCAGACATAGACAGGGAAATCTATGCAAATCTTGCCCTTGTCGGCTTGGTTGCGGGTGTTGAGACAGCCGTGGAATATCCCATCAATGTGGCAAAGCTTGCCTATTCCTCGGTAACCGACCCGCTTGGGACAATGGTGAGGGCAGGGAAAACTATTGGGAAGGAGGCATCCCTCGCCGTGGCAAACCCTTTGATGTTTACGGCCCTGCGGGCGCCGTCCTACTATGTGAGCGCCAAGATGACTCAGATAGCCACAAAGCCGATTGTGAAGTACTTAAAGGAGCCAATCAACCAGAAGATAGACGTAAAGATGTTGCAGGATGTGAAGGCCATAAGACGACCCTCCTTGAAGACAGAGGGAGGGATAGCCTTTGAAAAGTCATATTTTGTTGGTGGAGAGGCAGTATATAAGGTCATAAGGACATACACGACAAGATGGGACAGGATATTCAGGAGAAAGCCAAGGGTGGAGGTAATGGCTGGGAAAATACCTGCCGACACCTTTGTGAACATATACAAGAAACAGGCAAAAATTACTTATCCTTTCAAGTATAGGGTGGCATCATACCAAAACAAATTTGTGCCAACCTATGAGCGCGCGCTGGTGTGGACCTCCAAAAGGGAGCTGATAATGCCAGACGGACGGTTTGCGCTTGGGAGAACCACAACAGATTTGGGGGCGGACATATTTGTCAGGCCTGACCTCATAGGCAAGGCCCCCTATGCTGGCAGTGTATATGGATACAGCCAGCAGATAGACCTAAGCCATGTGATACACCACGAAATGATGCACCAGATAACCAAATCCTTGGACGAGCCCTTTGTCCAGGGGATGACACGGGATTGGGGGGCAAAAATAAAACTAAATACCCGTGCCATAGAAGAAAGCCTGAAAAAGCACAGCGTCGCAGAAGTGAAGATAATCTCTGGCGCAAAAGACACAGGGATAATAGATCCACGAACATACCAAATCGACGTCCTTTATGGGGAGCTGTCGGGCACTGCGACGCGCGTTAGCACAGCAGGGCCCGCCGGAACCACGATAGGGGGGAAAGCCCTCACAAAATGGTATACCCTACCCCAAACGGATACGGGCACGCTGTGGTCTGTGAGCAAAGAGGGGATAAGCTTTGGGAAGGTTGCAGACGGGTCAGTTACAGCATACACTGAGATACATACAAAAATACAGAACATACCAACAGTTGCGGACATACTCAGCCGGGTAAAGTACAGCGCTTCCAGATCCACATATAAATCCAATCTTATGGGAAAGGGTGGAAGCCGAGTCACATCGGGGTCAGGCCGGCAAGCGAGCATGATAGAACAGGCCACAAAGCTTGCGGTTCCTGAGGTCACAGGGACAGTGGCCTCCAAAGCCCTCGAGAGCATTGCACAAAAGATACAGATTGTCCAAACAAAAACAGGAGGCTTGGCAGTTCCCATCATGGGGGCAAGGGAGGTACAAATACAGAAACAGAAGCAAAGGAGAGTGGCCTTGCCACAGGCAGTGTCAAGAATTGGCATAGGGCAGGTACAAATACAGAAACAGAAGCAAAGGAGAGTGGCCTTGCCACAGGCAGTGTCAAGAATTGGCATAGGGCAGGTACAGAGGACAAGGCAGAAGGACGCCATAATATCCATTAATAAGGAAATGATGGATTTTGGTCCGATAGCTGAAAGGGCTGTCAAACAGATAACAATACCAGCGACAAAGCAGATACAGAGGAGAGCCACACGGGGACCCGCAAACATAGCGGTGGAGATACCAAAGCCCGAGATACCCGACATAACTGGGAAATTCGTAATTGATGATGACAAAAGGCACAAAAAAAAGAAAAAGGGGAAAAAGGGCAGGAAAAAGCCAAGGAAACCAGCAAAGTACGCGCCAACCATATCTGGCGCCCTGTCAGGAGTGTCAATAGCAAAGGCGCCACCCAAGAGGACCGTATGGTCTGGCCTTGAAATAAGATATCCTGTTAAACGCAAGAGGTGATGACATGGGAGTAGTGAGAAAGTATATAGAAAGGAAAAAGAGCGAAATAGCAGATGAGAGGGCTTTTAATGCAAAATTAAGGGCCATCGCAA
>QMLJ01000190.1 GCA_003643935.1 Deltaproteobacteria bacterium
GTAGATCAGCAGGGAGACCTTTGTAGGATCTATGAACTCGTTTATAAATGGTTCGTGAAAGACTATTATCTCCCTGTTGTCTATTGTCAGGTGTCTGGGTGCTGGCTGTATATCAATGATGTCTGATAGGTGCAATCTATCACCGTCGTTGTTTCCAAACACGGCATAGCATGCCATACCAAAGCCGGCCATGGCCTTTGCCACAAAGGGTGAACATATGTCGCCGGCGTGTATAATGGCAATGCAACCTCTTTGTATCATTGCCTCAAGGGCAAATGTTGTCGACGAGAGGTCGTCATGGGTATCTGACATGATACCTATCAGCATTTCATACCTCTCCTTTTGACCTATGCCCCGAACTTTGTCAGCCTTGCAGCATATGCCATGGCAAGGGGCATGATATCGGTATGTCTTATGTGGCCGAGTGAGCCCATGATACAGGCGGTCTCGCCGAACTCGGTTACAGGGTCAGTCCTTATGTTGTCTGCATGCAGCAGCACTGGCAATTCGTGCCAGGAATGGGATTTAAGCGCCCAGGGAGTCGAGTGATCACCTGTTATGACAAGCACGCCAGGGCCTAGTTCCAGTATGTCCGGTATGATCCTGTCCGTCTCCTCGATCACCTCGACCTTTGCATCAAAATTTCCGTCTTCGCCGTAAGAATCGGTTTTTTTAACGTGGAAGAAAAAGAAATCATAGTCATTCCATTTTTCCCTAAGCGTCTTAATCTCGCTTTCTATGGTATCTCCAGCATCTGGGACGTCCATTCCGACAAGTCGGGCTATGCCCTTGTACATGGGATAAGTGGCAATGGCACATGCATTGAGGCCGTAGACCTCTTTGAATGTGGGTAGGTTAGGGTTCGTGGCAATCCCCCTCAATGTGCATCCATTTGCAGGTCTCTCGTTTTTCAATAGTTCAAATGCCTTATCCAACCATTCGTTCAACACAAGGGCGCTTTTTTCTGCTTCTTTTCTGAGCGGTTTAACCGGTAGCGGTTTCAGGCCTGTCTTTTGAGGATCTGTCTCGGTAAGGCCATCATGAAGGCCTTCGCCTTTCAGCACCAGGACAAAACGGTAGTCCTTGACCGGTTGCACCGTGATATTCACCCCGTCTATAGTTATCTGCCTCAAGATTTCTACGAGCCTGGCACATTCCTCTGTAGGTATCCTGCCAGCCCTTCTGTCCGTTATTTCCCCTGATGCTGGATCCAGGCTGCAAAAATTCCCACGTGCAGCAAGACTTTCTGGGCCGAGCTCAAGGCCTATTCCCAAGGCCTCTAGTACGCCACGTCCAATCTGATACTTGATGGCATCATATCCAAAGAGCGCAAGGTGACCAGGACCGCTGCCAGGGGTTATGCCAGGTGCAACTGGAGTGGATAGACCCATCATCGAGGACCTTGAGAGTGTATCCATGTTGGGTGTTCGTGCTGCTTCAAGTTCGGTCTTGCCATTCTTTCCCGGTAGGCCTCCTAGGCCATCCATCACTAGCAGGATTATCTTTTTCCCCGACGGTACGTGGAGTTCCTTCATGAGTTCTATTTGGTCCATAACGTATTCCCCTCCCTATTGAGCATGCCCTTAGGACATTGATTTCTAGGCTTAGAAGGATATACCTGCTATTAGGTTAAACTTCAAGTGTATATCATCAACCTGGGGCAGGTGGAACGATTTTATCTATAAGTAGTTCAGCCTCTTCTAAACTCTTTGCCCTGGAGAGCTCCTTGACTATAAAGTGGTTAAACTTGAATGAGGATGCAAGCCAATAAATGGACTTTTTGAACCTTTTCAGGGCGATGTCCTCGGGAAAGTATTTGCCTAGAAGTTTTGCCAGGTCCATGATGGCCTTTTTAGCATCAGGGTTTACAGGTATTTCTTTGTAATCAAGAAAACATTTTATGTCCCTGAAGATCCAGGGCTCCCTTAAAGCCTGCCTTCCGATCATTATACCATCACATCCTGTCTGCTTGATCATGAATAGTGCATCTTGAACACTTGTCACGTCTCCATTTCCCATTACAGGTATATTCAATGCATCCTTCAGGTATGCTATGTATTCCCACCTTGCCCTTTTCTTGAGACCCTCTTCGGCTGTTCTTGGATGTAAGACAATAAAGTTCACGCCCACTGACTCGAGCATTTTCCCGAAGTCTACCAGGTATTCCCTGTCAATGGCATACCCAAGCCTCATCTTTACCGAGAGTGGTATGTCAACGGCTGATCTAACGGCTTCTGTTACATCCCTTGCCTTGGCCATATCCTTCATGAGCGCTACTCCCCAGCCATGACAGGTTATCTTGTTGAGCCAGCACCCCATGTTTATGTCAATGCCCCTTGGCCTGAATAGAGACAGCCTCAATGCAGACTCTGCCATCTTTGAAGGATCATTTCCAACTATTTGAAATACCAGGTCATCTGTTCTTGACCATTTCAGATAGACTGACTTTTGGGCAGGTTCTTGCGGTACTATCCTGGAGTTAAGCATCTCGGAATAGAACATGTCGCAACCACCGAAGCTGCGGACAAGTTCTCTAAAAGCCACGTGGGACAAGTCCACCATGGGTGCCATTAATAGGGATATCTTGCCGGACACCTGCACGTGTTATGGATCAAGTATAGATATATTCAGTTTGTCTCAGCCCTTAATACAATGAGTGCATCCACTGCAACAGGCATAGAATCTTTTATGATCAAGGGATTGATGTCTATCTCGGCTACCTCTTCGTGTTCAAGTCCTATCCTGCCCAGGTTGATCAAAATATCTGCAAGCTTTTCTCTGTCCACGGCAGGTTTTCCCCTGAATTCGTCCAATATCTTCTTAGCCTTGATCTCGTCCATCATCTCGTAAGCGTCATACCTTTCAAGGGGAGCCACCCTGAATGTCACGTCCTTAAGAACCTCGGTAAATATACCCCCAAGCCCGAACATTACACACGGGCCGAACTGTGGATCCCTTGTAAGACCGGCGACGAGTTCCCTCTCTCCCTTTATCATCTCCTGAACAAGTATGCCGTCCAACTGAGAACCGCCCCTTTTTTCTATGGCATTAAAGGCCTCTACTAGGGATTCCTCGTCCTTTATCCCTACCTCTACCAGATTCATTTCTGTTTTATGCGTCAGCGTGCTTGATGAACCCTTCAGCACCACGGGGTAGCCAATCTTCTGTGCATATTTTATAGCCTCTTCCACGTCCTTTGCCAGGTATTCCTCTGTTACAGGTACGGAATAGCTCTTTAGGACTTCCTTTGAGGCATGTTCGCTTAATGTCTTTATGCCTTTGTTTATAGCATCATCTATTATCTTCATTATATTATCCCTTTTTGTAGCTTATTTTTAGAACTATATATTATAGATGTGACTAAAATATCAATATAAATCTATTATCCGTCTCAGCCCGAATAAGGGTAAATTTTTATTATCGGCGTTCAAGTAGAGAAGATCACGCATGTATACTGGCTAGTGTTTCTGCAATTGATGTATTATTAGGCTGCTTATATATTTGTCTTAAATATGGTCTTTGGGCTATCAGAACGGGATGTCATCGTACTCGTCTGGACTCTGGTCAGGACCAGATGGTTCTTGATCCACCTTGGCAGTATCATCGAACGTGCCAAGAGACTGAACTCCCGCCTCCATGGGGCTTAGTATCTGCATGTTTGTAGCGACTATCTCGGTGGTGTAACGCTTGTTACCTTCCCTGTCATCCCATGCCCTGGTTTGTAGCCTTCCCTCAATATACACGAGCCTGCCCTTGGAAAGGAGCTTGGCGCAATTCTCGGCCAGCTTGCCCCAAGTAACTATCCTGTGCCACTCGGTCCTTTCCTGCTTTTCTCCTGCCTGGTCAGTCCAATTTTCGTTTGTTGCTATGGTGAAATTGGTGACAGCCCTA
>QMLJ01000191.1 GCA_003643935.1 Deltaproteobacteria bacterium
CGGCAACGCATCCCTACATATCCACGGGGTTGAAGGAGAACAAGTTCGGCATTGATATAGATGCTGCTTTAGAACAGTACAGGAAGGCGGTAAGCTTCGATCATGTAGATGTCATAGGCTTGGACTGTCACATAGGCAGTCAGCTCACCGAGGTAGAGCCTTTCCTGGACGCAGTGGAAAGGCTCAAGGTGCTAGTGTCTCGGCTGGAGAAGGATGGCATATCCTTGAGATATCTTGATCTTGGCGGTGGGCTTGGCATAACCTATGAACACGAGGAACCTCCCCATCCAAGCGAATACGGCTCTGCAATGGTAAAGGCAGCTGGAGACCTGGGAATGAAGTTGATATTTGAACCAGGGAGGGTCATCGTGGGGAATGCAGGTATTCTTGTATCAAGGGTACTTTACAGGAAGAGAACCGCTGACAAGACGTTCATAATAGTGGATGCAGGCATGAATGATCTTATCAGGCCTGCCTTTTACAATGCTTACCACGAGATAAGAGTGGTTGTTAAAAAAAATGTGGACAGGGAAAAGGTGGATGTGGTTGGGCCCATATGCGAATCCAGTGATTTCCTGGCAAAGGATAGGGATCTGCCTCAGCTAGACAGAGGAGATTTAATAGCTGTGATGAGTGCAGGTGCGTATGGTTTCACCATGGCCTCAAACTACAATTCCAGGCCCAAGCCACCCGAAATCCTAGTGGACAAGGACAAGTTTTACCTTGTAAACAAAAGACAGGTGTATGATGACCTTACATCTGGTGAAACCATACCGGATGCAATACTAAAGGAAGGAGAATGAGTATGTTTTCAGGAGCTATAGTAGCCATAGTTACCCCGTTTAAGGATGGCAAGCTTGATGAGGATGCATTCAGAGGACTCATAGAATTCCAGATAGAACAGGGGATTGCAGGGATCGTTCCATGTGGTACTACGGGGGAATCTGCAACATTATCCTACGAGGAACACGAAAGGGTAATTGACATCACTGTCGAGACCGTGGCCGGAAGGGTACCGGTCATAGCTGGTACTGGTTCGAATTCAACTGATGAGGCCGTTAAACTTACAAAACATGCCAAAGAAGCCGGGGTTGATGGCGTACTCCTGATCACCCCGTACTATAACAAGCCCACGCAGGATGGGCTTGTCAAACATTACGAGGCTATTGCCAAGGCATGTGATATACCGCAGGTACTGTACAACGTGCCATCCAGGACAGGGATAAACATGACATATGAGACCGTGGCCACCCTTGCAAAGATAGATGTTATCGTTGGTATAAAGGAGGCAAGTGGTAACCTCGTGCAGTGTGGCAGGATTATAGACAATACACCCGATGATTTTGTTTTGCTCTCGGGGGACGACGGTCTTGCTCTACCCATACTTTCCCTGGGAGGAAAGGGCGTTATATCAGTTACGGCAAACGTGTTACCTTCCAAGGTAACCCAAATGGTTGAGAGCTTTTTAAAAGGTGATGTGGTGGGTGCAAGGAAACTGCATTATGAACTCTTGGAGATTAATTCAGCCATGTTTATAGAAACCAATCCAATACCGGTCAAGACTGCATTAAGCATGATGGGAAAGATAAATGAAGAACTAAGGCTGCCACTTTGCCAGATGGCAGGTGCAAACAAGAAGAAACTCTTTGATGTTCTCAAATCTTACGGCCTTGTTTAAATGAATACGACTAATGGCAATATGTGTGTAAAGGCTGGGTCCTGTGGGGATGAAAGCTATAGATAAGGAGGAGGGCTTGCGTGCTTAAGGTAGGGGTAGTTGGTGTTGGAGGTAGGATGGGTTCCCTTATATTACAGGGAATTCTAAATGAGAGCGATATGGTCCTCTCTGGTGCCACTGAGAGGGACGGGCATCCTTACCTGGGTAAGGATGCAGGTGCTGTATTCGGTGAAGGTGCCGAGGGGGTCAAGATTTTATCTGATCCTAATGAGGCATTCGTGGGAGTGGACGTGATAATAGACTTCTCTTCACCTGAATCCACCATGAAAAACCTGGAGTTTGCAGAGCGGGCAAGGAAGGCGATGGTAATTGGTACAACAGGGCTGGCTCCAGGGCAGAAGGGCAGGGTTGAGAGTGTTTCAGAAAGTATCCCCGTTGTCATGGCCCCGAACATGAGCATTGGTGTAAACGTTATGTTCAAGGTCGTAGGCATCCTTGCAGATCTCCTTGGGAAGACCTATGATTGCGAGATAATAGAGGCCCACCACAGGTTCAAGAAAGATGCACCCTCAGGAACCGCCATTGGTATAGCCCAGGAGATTGCCAAGGCAAGAGGCATTGACTTGGATAAACACGCACGTTATGAGCGGCATGGTATTATAGGCGAGAGGGCAAACGGTGAGATCGGGATACAATCCATAAGGGCCGGTGACATAGTTGGAGATCATACGGTCATATTTGCGGCGAACGGAGAACGCATAGAGCTCGTACATAGAGCCCATTCAAGGAAAACCTTTGCAAGCGGTGCCATACGGGCGGCAAGGTGGGTTGCCGGCAGGACTCCTGGTCTATACAGCATGAAAGATGTGCTTGGTATTCAGCCATGAAGGTGGGAAGGGCACTTACCAGAGATGGCAGTGTAAAGTGGTGTGAGTATGCGGGAGAAAGGGCATATGAGCTTGATCTTGAGACAAGGCAGAGGAGGGGCGAGATAAATGCCAGTGCTTTTCTAGCACCTGTAAGGCCTACCAAAATCGTTGCAGTTGGACTAAATTACAAGGACCATGCAATGGAGTTCAGCCTGGATATTCCGGAGGAGCCAATTATTTTCTTGAAGCCTCCGAGTAGTGTGATAGGTAACAATGAGGATATAGTCTATCCTGAAGGAGTCAAGAGGCTTGACTTTGAGGCTGAGCTTGCCATAGTTATCTCCAGGAGATGTAGGGCGGTCTCTAGGGACAAGGCAAAAGATTATATACTGGGGTACACATGTTTCAACGACGTAACGGCAAGGGATCTCCAGGAAAAGGATGGACAATGGACAAGGTCGAAGTCCTTTGATACCTTTGCGCCTATTGGGCCATGGGTGGAGACAGAGATAGCAGACCCAGGTGAGCTCCGCATAGTGTCAAGATTAAATGGCAAAGTAATGCAATCATCGTCAACATCAAACATGATATTTGACGTGTATTACCTTGTAAGTTTTATATCTTGTGTAATGACGCTTGAACAATTCGATGTAGTAGCAACAGGTACACCCCCTGGTGTTGGGCCCATGAAGATTGGTGATACAATAGGTATAGAGATTCAAGGTATAGGAGAACTCAGAAACAGGGTAATAGCACCGTGCACATCAAGGGCTACTTAGGTCTTGGCTCCAACATAGGAAACAGGTTATTGAACCTGTATAGGGCGCTTTGTTCAATGCAATCCCACGGTATAAATGTAGTGAGAATGTCAAGTATATATGAGACCTTACCCGTGGATTGTCCCCTGCCACAGCCAAATTATCTCAACATGGTAGTGATGATAGAGACCGGTCTTGAGCCGCTTGATCTGCTCAGGGAATGTAAAGGTATAGAAAGGAGTCTTGGAAGGGAAAGGCCTTACAAGAATGCGCCCAGGATTATCGATATAGATGTGCTTCTCCTCAATGGGATTATGCTTGACACCCCTGATCTCAAGGTACCACATCCTCATCTCGAATCAAGGGCCTTTGTGATACATCCTCTTGCCGAGATTTCCCCTGATTTGGTCTTAGCTTCCGGGAATACGGTGGCGGATGTAAAGAAAAACGTAAAGAAAGACAAGATACTTGCCATGTGGAAGGTCCGGGATGAAGGGTTCAGGGAATGTGAAGAGAACAGTTATCATAGCTGATGATAACCGTTATGTAAACGATGCAGTAAGGGATGTGTTCATAGA
>QMLJ01000192.1 GCA_003643935.1 Deltaproteobacteria bacterium
GGTGTGTCTCTCCTCACAAAGTCCTTGACCCAGAAAAAGGAATCTGTAACACATCCATAGCCTGTAAAAGTTATGCCTTCAATCTCTACGCTACGACCGTGTATGTATGTCACGTTTTTATTTCGCATCAGGTATTCTATGGTAACCTCCCAGTCATGGTTGCCCGGGATGTACAATATCTGTGTAGATGGCATCTTTTCCTTGAATTTGTCTATAGATGGTCTCAGGTAGTTATCTATAAAGGTGTACTGGTTCTTAAGCGAGACATTGAAATCAATCGTGCCTGTGATTAAATGGACAATACTACCCAACCTGGTGGGAAAGAGATCTCCGCCAAGGAGTATTACGTCTACATCTTCATCTATGGCGATATCAAACATCTCTTCGTAGAGCCTTATTTTCCCATGAAGATCAGCTGCAAAAAGAATTTTCATGCCTTAACATCTCTCTTTTTATTGTATTCTTAAAATAAGGCCTTGATATACCATAGTCCATTTTTGTATACAAATATTATGATCTTGTATACCAAGAAAGGGCTTAAGAATGCCCTGGGTGCGGTCTATACCATTATAACCACTGTGATTTACACCATTATTCTTGGCACCCCTACCCTTTTTATAGCCCTTGTCAGCAAGACAGGTAAGGCGCCTTATTCCATGGGAAAGGTATGGGCATGGTTGATCACTGTAACAAACAGGGTTAAGGTGCAGGTAGAGGGCATGGATAACATCATAAGGTCGAAATCCTATGTCTTTATATCCAACCATGCAAGTCACCTTGACGCCCTTGCCATATGCCGTAGTATCCCTCACACAATGCGTTTTGTGGCAAAGAGGTCCCTTGCAAAGGTTCCAATCTTCGGCTGGTGTGCAAAACTTGGAAAGATTATATTCATAGACAGGGGTAACTCCAAGGCTGCCATTGAGACCGTGAACAAGGCAATAGCCGATCTAAAGGACGGTATAAGTGCATTTTTCTTTGCTGAAGGCACAAGGAGCTTGGATGGCAAGCTGTTGCCTTTCAAGAAAGGTGGAGTTGTGTTTGCGATAAAGTCGAAGCTACCCATAGTTCCTATAACCATTGTCGGAAGCTACAAACTGCTTCCTAAGAAATGCCTAAGAATAAGGCCAGGCACATTAAAGATCATAGTTGGAAAGCCGATAGATACCGCGCAATATACAGAGAAGGACAGGGATTACTTGCTTTACAAGGTAAGGGAAACAATAAGGAAGAACCTTGACCTAGCTGCTTAGGGTTAACAGGCCTGGGAGCCAGTCTAGAGATACCTTTACATGTTTGACAAAAGCATGTCTCTGTGCTTTTTTTATACTATATTTTAACCAGTGTTTCCTCAATGCTTGGATTTGTACACATAAAGGTATTGATGGTTTATGCCTTATTATGGAGGAACCTATGTGGAGGGAGGTTTACAAGGCCAAGAAAGTAAGGCCTGAAGACATCTTATCCGCTATCAGGCCAGGCTCGAAGGTGTACATAGAAACAGGTTGTGCAGAGCCAAGATACCTTGTAGAAAAGCTCATAGTAGAGAATAATTCCCTCGCGGATATCGAGATATATACCACGATGCCCCTTAGCAGCTTTTCAGAGGCAGGGGGTGACTATGGTTCCCGTTTTAGGGTAAAGGCCTTCTTTGTATCTCCTGAGATAGTTCCTATCTATGAAAGTGGAAATACGGATCACCTGCCTGTAACGTCCTTTGGTCTTTCACGCCTGATAAAGGACGGTTACCTGAATATAGACACTGCAATAATTCACGTGAGCCTACCAGATGAGTACGGATACATGAGTTTAGGGATCTCAGTGGATGTGACCAGGACCGTAATAGACCATGCATCGACCGTAATCGCACAGGTTAACAAGAACATGCCAAGGACACTAGGAGATGGATTCGTCCACGTGAGCAAGATAAGCTATATTATTGAGCACGACGATGCGTTGATTGAGGACACAAGCGGAGAACCGGATGATGAAACCAGGGCTATTGGAGAAAACATAGCAAGATTAATAGAAAACGGCTCTACAATACAGATAGGTTTCGGGAGACTGCCAAGCGCTGCCCTTTACGCACTTAGGGATAAGGGCGTAAAAGACCTAGGCATACATACCGAGATACTTACCGACCCTGTGTGTGCTCTGGTTGAGGAAGGGCTTGTAAATGGAAAGAGAAAGAGCCTGGATGCCGAGAAGATCGTGGCAAGCATGTGTCTCGGCACAAGAAAACTATTCGATTTCGTGAATCAAAACCCAATGGTTGAACTCAGGTCACCTGATTATACAAGTAGCATGGGCTTAATAAGCCGGCAAAAGAACATGGTTGCAATCAACGGTGCCCTGGAGGTAGACTTGACAGGCCAGTCATGTGTGGCGCTCAGCGATGGTACGGGTTTTCTGGGCACCCTGGGTCACGCAGATTTCAACCGTGGCGCCATGGCATCTGAAGGCGGCAAGTCCATCATAGCACTACGTTCCACTACCAGGGATGGAAGAAGATCACGCATCGTGCCTGAGTTCACTGACCTGAAGATAGGAGTGGTTACCACGCAGGCAGAGGTAAACTACGTTGTGACCGAGTACGGAGAAGTTAACCTGTTCGGCAAGACCATCAGGGAAAGGGCCCTTGCACTTATTACCATTGCGCACCCTAGATTCAGAAAATGGCTTCTTGAGGAGGCCAAGAGGTTAAAGTATGTCTACCTTGACCAGATATTGCCACCGGAGGACACGCCTTACCCGTTTAAATACGAGAAGACAGTGGATCTCGGCGGTACAAGTCTTCTTGTGAGGCCTGTAAAGGTCACGGACGAGAGGAGCATACAGGATCTCTTTTATGCAATGTCGTTGGAGGACAAGTTTTTCAGGTTTCTCCATTCGGTAACGGTCCTGCATCACAAGCAGGCGCAGAGACTTGTCAACGTGGATTACAGGAAGTCCATGGCACTGGTGACTACAAGGGGAAGCGGCATGCATGATAACAGGGTGCTGGCAGTGGCTCACTATGCGGTAGACAACGAGGCCGACTCCCTTGAAGACGTATGTGAATTCTCTATCATGGTCCACCCTGAATGGCAAAACAGGGGTATTGGATACAGGCTTTTAAACCATATCATTGACATTGCGAGGGATAATGGTTTCAGATACATGAGCTCCAGCGTGTGGGAGGATAACACCCACATGCTGCACCTTATCAAGAAGACAGGCTATCGCGCAGTGTCCTATGATTACTTTGACCATGTATATTCCATCTGTATTGACATAACAAGACCAGCAGCTTGATTGACCCTTGCCTAGCTGTAGGCGCGATTACAGGTCTTGACGCCTGAGCTGCATGGTAATAAACCAATAGAAAATCTCCTTTAAACTGAAACATGGTGCAGATATGCTTGATGTGTACAGCCTCTTTTTAGACACGCTAGCCGCCCAATGTGGTATTAAGGGTGGGGAGTCCATACTCATATGCTGCTCAGGGGGGCTGGATTCCATGGTTCTCACTTACCTTATGGCAAGGGCCTCCTCCGAGCTTGGCCTTAGACTCGGTATCCTGCACGTGGACCACGGCATTAGAGGCGATGCATCCAGGAGGGATGCCATGTTTGTAAAAGATGTATCAATGAGACTCTCTATCCCCTTTTTTTTGGAGGTACTTAACCTGGGCAATAATGTGCCCAACCTGGAAGAACATGCAAGACTAGGGAGGTATAGGGCCATTACCAGGTGTATGAGGGATAATAAATTCAGATACGCGGCAACAGGCCATACCATGGACGACCAGGCAGAGACACTTATTTTCAGGCTCGTGCGCGGTAGCGGATTAAGAGGCATGGACGGTATACACTTTAAGAGGGAAGATGGCATA
>QMLJ01000193.1 GCA_003643935.1 Deltaproteobacteria bacterium
ATAGCCAAGCAGCAGTCTTTTTATTCCATAACTCCAGGTGTTCTCTTCAAACCCCGGGAGTCCAAGGGCCTTCCTGAAATCGGCATCCAACCCCCACCTGATGCCAGAGGCCCTGACCCACTTACGTATTATGTCGAGGTCTGCGTCCTGTATATTGAATCTCCTCCTTATACATGGAAATTCCAGAAGGTTCAGCACGTCCGATGCCTTTAACCTGGAGCGCGGCAGGTCAAGTATGTCAAAAAAACTTCCAAGCAACTGGCTCTGCATCTTTATGGGCCTATCTGCTATACTATAGGGAATGTACAGAGAATCATCCTCGGGTGTGCTAAACACGGCCTGTATATAAGGGACGTACTTCTCGATATCAGGTGCCATTACCAATATATCCCTGGGCTCAAGTCCTGGGTCTTCATCAAACATTTCAAGCAGGTTATCAAAAAGAACTTCTATCTCCCTCATGGGTGAATGACACGAATGCACCTGTATGGACCTATCGTCCTTACTAAAAGGTCTTTTCTGTTCATTGGATTCCCTTAGATTCAAAATATCTGACTGCACGAAAGAAAGTAACGACTCTTCTTCCACATCCTCGAATAATCGAAACTCTTCTAGATCATATCCATAGACCAGGTCCAGAAAATCTCTACCAACAATGCCCATGGAAGCCAAGAGCGTATTCCCCTTTTCTAAGAAGAGCTCCTTTGCAGAGCGTGCCTCCTTTCTTTTCAACCTTACCATCTCCATATCAGAGACAATATCTCCCCAGAATTCCTTGGCCGGACTCATGAGAAAAAGGTTTACCTCCACCTGGGAAGACAAGGCCATTAATGCCTCCATGTGGTATCTCGGTAGGGATGATATGCCAAATATGGAAACCCTCTCAGGTAGACCCCTGTGTCCCTGAACCTTTTTCACCCTTTCCATGAAGAGCCTGAGCAGTGACACCCTGCTCATTCCCCCGGTATCCTTTAACATGTTCCTGAACAGGATGGCCTGCCATGTCTCTACATCTTTCTCCTCTTCTCCCAGGTGTGTCAGTCCCTTTTCCCAGTCCAGAATCATCTCTGGCCTGTACACCATGTACTGGTCGAACCTGTCTGCTATATGTCTGGCCAATTGGTACACCTTAAGTCCCTGGATATCATCCGCCAGGTAAGCCTTAACACTTCCAAACGCATCCATATCAATAACCTTGGGAAGCAGGCCTATTATTTCCCATGTCATTGTATCTGGTTCAAACATTTCAGAGTACGTGTATTCCGGGACCAGCAAGCCGAACATCCTGTTAAGAAAGGAATTGGGAAAGGGAAATTCATAATTTGCACATATGCCGTGGATCTCCGCAAGCCTTAGGGAAAGCCATCTCTCCATGCCCCTGCTCTGAACAACGATTATTTCTTTATCAAGGGGCATGCTCAAAGGCATGCTCAACACCTCAGCGAGCTTATCAGAAAGACTCTCTAAACGGTTACTTAAAAAGACTCTTAGACCAGGCATTAAGGCTTCTCCAAAAGGATCGTCACCATGCAACTGCAAGACTTATAGCACGAAACAGGACTATCAGTACAGACATTAAAGTGATCATTCATGTCAGCGGCAAGCTTTAATCCACCAGTTTTCCATTAAAAACCTTGACTGACGAGCTTCCTATGGAATAGAACTTAACACCCTGTTCAAAGGGTGAAACATAATATTACAGGAGACAGAAGCATACATGGAACACAAATACTACGATGTGCTTACAATAGGGATGGGGCCTGCAGGCATGGCTGTATCTGCCATGGCCACTGAGATGGGGCTTAGGGTCTGCGCTGTGGAAAGAAACAAGATAGGCGGGGAGTGTATGAACGTAGGCTGCATACCAAGCAAGGCCTTACTAAAGATAGCAAAGACAAGGAGCACCTTTGATAAGCTCGATATGATGGAGCTCTCAAGCATGCCTAAGCCCGGTCTAAAGAGACCTTTCGAGAGAATACAGGAACATATAGACTATATAAACCGGAACAAGACCATGGCCATGTTCACCAAGGTCGACCTGTTGCTGGAAGAGGGAGATGCCAGCTTCATTGACAAAGATACGGTAAAGGTGGGGAATAGATTAATAAAGGCAAGGAGAATTTTCATATGCGTTGGGACAAGGCCTTCCGTGCCACCTATACCAGGCATAGAAAACGTGGACTTGTTTACGAACGAGAACATCTTCCAATTGGATGAAATACCTGAAAGCATGACCATAATAGGCGGTGGAGCAATAGGCTGCGAGATGGCACAGGCTTTCCACAGACTCGGCTGCAGGGTTTCCATTGTGCAGATGGATCCATATCTACTGCCTTTTGGAGATGAAGAATCTGGAAGGCTACTAGAAGATGTATTTACAAAAGAGGGGATAGCCGTTTACAACTCAAGGGAGATAACAAGGGTAGGAAAGGAAGATGGTGGCATTGCCCTGTATACGTCTATAGGAGAAAAAATTGTCTCTCAGAAACTCATGGTAGCTGCCGGGAGAAAAATGGATTTTTCCTCTCTCAATCTCGAGAATGCAGGTATCGATTATACAAGAAAGGGAATAAAGGTAAACAAGTATCTTGAGACAACTGAGTCAAACATATATGCTGTCGGAGATTGCAACGGTTACTATCTCCTTTCCCACGCTGCCATGCACCAAGGTATGATAGCCCTTATGAACAGCCTGTTACCAATGGGTATGAAGAGGGACTTCAGAAAGTTCGTGGTCCCATGGACCGTGTTTACGGAACCCCAAGTATCACATGTTGGCAAGCTTGAGTCTCAATTAAAAAAAGAGGGGAAGAGATACGAGGTGGTTGAGACTAGGTACGAAGATTACGGTGCTGCAATAGCTGAAGGTGTTGATATAGGTTTCGTCAAGGTCCTCGTAAGTCCAACGGGAAAGATATATGGTGCCAGCATAGTAGGAGAAGGCTCGGGCGAGATGATAAGTGAGTGGGCACTGGCCATACAAAAAAGAATCAGGATGTACGACATACTTTTCCTCCAGCACTCGTTTCCCGCCATGTCATTCCTTAATAAAAGGGTCTCAGAGAACTGGATGATGAACAAGATGAAGTCAAGGGTGATAAAACGCCTTATAAAGAGACTTGCAAGAAGCGATCTACCCAGGATCTACAAGGGCATAGCAGCATGGTTCTAGCAAGTAAGGACTCGTGCTTAGCCTAACATGTAAACATACACTAACACATAACCTTCTATATGCCGAGAAGATAAAATATCATCTAACACAAGGCACGGATTGATGACGAGACAGCTGGCTTACGGTATAAAAGAAAAAGACGAGATCATAAATAATGTCTATGTAGCCAGACAGCCCATATTCGACAGTAGGAAAAAGATACTTGGCTACGAGTTATTGTTCAGGGAAGGCATGGAGAATATATTCCCCGGTATAGATGGTAACGTTGCCACATCCAAGCTACTCTCCAACACGTTTTTCAACATAGGGCTTACCAGGATTACTGGTCGTAAAAAGGCCTTTATCAACTTTACGTACGACCTGCTAATAAGAAAGGTACCCCTGTTGTTTGACAATGAGACAACCGTAGTAGAGATACTTGAAGACGTTAAAGCAGATAGCAACATACTATCAGCATGCAAGGAAATTGCAGAAAAGAACTATACCATAGCCCTGGATGATTTTGTTTACAAAAAAGACATGGAAGAACTTATGCACCTATCCCATATAATAAAGATTGATTTCAGGGCCACATCACGGGAAGAAATAAGGAAGTTCATCAAGCTATCTCTCCCCTACAAGGTGAGCCTTCTGGCTGAAAAGGTAGAGAACTACGATGAGTTTAACGCTGCAA
>QMLJ01000194.1 GCA_003643935.1 Deltaproteobacteria bacterium
CCATTGATGGCCTCGATCTCAGAACCTTCGATGTCCATCTTGATAAAGTCTACACTGTCTAGGTGTTTCTCCTCAACAAACTCGTCCAGAGTTATGAACTGGATATTACCCTTTCCTTGGCTTTGCTTAATGATTGTAGCAACAGCACTTATTCCCGTCATTGAATATTTTCCATTCCTGTTATAAAGGCCTCTTGTTATTATCTCTATGTTGTTAACTCCTATATTATTCGATATATTATGCCTTAAGACCTCGATGTTGTCCGGAAAAGGCTCGAATGCATATACCTTTCCAGTATCTCCCACCAGCCTTGAAAACCACAGTGATGTCTCGCCATAGAATGCACCTGCGTCAATCACCACGTCGCCTGGGTGAGGTTCCACAACGCCTCTTATCCTGTACTGGTTGAATATCCATGTGTCAGCTATAGTGGGTATGTTGTTGCTTTTTATATGAAACCCTTCCACGCGGAACATGTCTCTCTCAACAGCGTTTCTCTTGAGTTCTACAAGTGCGTTTTGATAGCTTTCCTCTGATACAGGGGGTGGGAATAACTCTTTTGCAAGGGATCCAAGAATACTGTAGCTTGCTCTGTAGGCCACGTACCAGTCAAATATATCCCGAGATTCTTGGTCTTCCAGCATTGAATAGGTACGGTCAAACCCTTCGCTATGCTCTATGATCTCTCTCAATGTACCTACGGACAGCCATTTTGCAGCAGGTATATATCGTGCTTTCTCGATCAAATTTTTTCTGCTTTGTTTACGCTTCCAATGGCCTGTAATACGCTGTACCTTAAGCGTTTTGCCTTTGTTCTCCATCTGTTTATGTATTTTACATATTCCTCGTGGTAGTATTCCTCTATATTTTCAAGGACATTGGCCAGCAGCTCACATGTATGTGACATTTCGCGAGCCTTTTATGTGTTATTTTTTTGGCAGACAATTATAAGGTTATTGCCCCCGTTTATTATTACATCTGAATTTACGGCGTCTATAAGGTACTTTTTTCTCTCATCTTTACTCCACAGCAAGGTGTAGGCCTTAATCAGGAGTACAATAGGCATAAGGAATCTCTGGTTCTTTTTTAGCTTTTCTCTATCAATACTTAAGATGCTGAGATTGTTACTTTCGAGCATAAATTTTAGTATAGGGTATGTTATGGGGGAATTGTGCATCCCAGACATATCTTTACCGAAGAAATTGTTGAATCTTTTCATGCTAACCGGCTTGGTGAGGGATCCTGTTATGAGAAACCTCAGCCTGTGCTCAATGTTCAGGTAATTGGGCGTGGTGAGCATCAGCCTGCCTCCTGTTTTCAGCACGCGGGAGATCTCCCTTATGGCATTGTAAGGGTTCTCCGTGTGCTCTATCCCCTCAACGCATGCAACATAATCAAAGGTCTTGCTCTCAAACGGCAGCTCTTTGTTCATATCGCAAAAGACAGCTTCTATACCCTCCACCATTATGTGTTCAGGGTGAATGTCACATGCGCTTACATCGAATCCCAGTTCTTTTAGTGACCTGGATAGGGCTCCTGGACCGCAGGGTATGTCAAGGACTTTACCAGGTTTCAAGTCCCTGAAATACGATATCACCTTCTCATGCACACCCTTGTTGGCAAGTCTTATATCTTTCATGGCAGGCACGGCTCCTCCATGTGGTATAAGGGTGTTAGCTTTCTGATTCTTACGAAGTGTTTAAAGAGAAAGCGCGTCAATTAACACTCATTGCCTTTCTTATGCCCGGCATAGGGCCTTTCTTTAACATGCTTTCCCAGAGTTTGATTCCCATGTCCCTGTGTTCGGCCAGTATCTTCTTAAGCATGTATTCCTCGGTGTTTGGGTTTACCGTTACTGCCCTCAACACGACTACCTTCCTAGGTGCATACCTGGTTGACTCCAACCTTGTCCTGGATACAAAGGACGTGTCTTTTTCCCTTATGCCCTTGTGCAATTCTATGTTCAGCTCATTGAGCACGTGATTGATGGCCGTTATTTCCTCCCTGTTGGCGGAGGGATTCTTCATCAGGATGTCCAATCTTCTACTGATTTCGAGGGGTACGAACCTGTAGTTTGTTATGAACAGTTCGGGCTGGTTGAGTAGTTCAAAATATGGATCCTTCAAGATCAAGGTGCTAAAGTGCTTTTGTAATTTGGTTGCATGTTCGAATATCAAACCATAGCCTGTCTTACCTATTATCTTAAGGGCTGCCCACGGTTTGAGGCAGGCAAATGGTCTAGATCCTTCTATGGTGAATCGTCCCTGGTCAACAGATCCCTTCCTAATGATATAGTTGGACGTATGATAAAGGTATCTCGAGTCCTCTGGGTTTCTAAACATGCACATGCCCATGGAATTTGGTGCGTAGAGCAGCTTGTGGGCGTCCAGTGTTACGGTATCGGCCTTTTCTATACCCTTTAGCATCTTTCTGATACTTTCGGTAAGCAAGGCACCTCCACCCCAGGCAGCGTCCACATGATAATGCGTATTCAACTCTTTTGCTATCTCTGCAAGACTTTCAAGGTCATCTATGTTACCTGTTTCAGTTGTTCCTGCAATCCCCACGAGAGCTATGATCTTTGAAGGCCTTCCTTCTACCTTGTCCTTGGCCTTTATCTTCTCAACTGTCTCAAGGAGCTTGTCAGTGTCCATCTTGTTTGTATAAGGTTTAACCGAGACATAGCGCACACCATTTTCACCTACACCAAGTATTGCGGCTGCCTTGCAAAGCGAGTAATGGCCTCTTCGTGATACCAGGAAGAGGCCCTGCCTGTATCCGTAATAGTCAAGTGCCCTTGAGATTCCCTCTTTCCTTACACCCTTGAATTTATTCCCGTCGGCAGGAAAGGCCTTAGCCGTGGCAAGGGAGAGTGCAGTAAGGTTTGCAAGGCTACCGTCAGAGGTGATGTTCCCAAGTGCAATACGGTGGTTCTGTATGTTTTTCCTATAAAATGCATCCGGCTTGTTGAATATGAGTTTGTGTATCCAACAAGTGAACTCCCTTTCTACGAATGAAGATGCCTTTGCACTCTCTATCTTCACCTGGTTCTGGTTAAGGCTGACAGATATCATCTCTAGCAGTATCATGAAGTATGGAATGGCGGATGTCATGTGGCCTATGTAGTACGGGTTCGATACTTTCACTGAGTGCTTGATTATGTTATTCTTTATCTCTTCTAGCACATCTTTTATGAGTCTGGGCTTGCGAGGTATTTCTATGTTGTTGAATATCTTGCCTAGATCCTCTAGTGAAATTGAAGAGTGTATCCCTCCTTTTTCCTTGAAAAAATCGTGGATCATATCGAGCAGATGAACACCAAACTCCACGAACCTGTCAGAGGAGTCAGGCATGATGAAGAGCTTTTTCATGTATTCAGGAGTGGACTTTACTTCTATGGGTGTATAGCCTAGGTTTAGCTTTAGAGAGTCCATATACAAAAACCCTTTCTTGTAATCTATGCAAGATGATATATATCATAATAAAATGCCTGGAATAAAGGATAAAAGAGAGAATATTAAAAGAGGCAGGTTATACATCGTCCCTACACCTATAGGTAATTTCGGAGATATAAGCTTGAGGGCGCTTGATACCCTGAAGAAGGTGGACTACATAGTATGTGAAGATACGAGAAGAACCAGAAAGTTGATTTCCCATTTCAATATTACTAAACCATTGATAACATACGAGAAATTCTCTGAGGCCAGGAAGGCCGGCCATATAATTGAAATCATAAAACTTGGTAACACTGTGGCCCTTGTATGTGATGCCGGCATGCCAGGTATAAGTGACCCGGGTTCAATACTGGTTTCAAAGGCAAGGTCGA
>QMLJ01000195.1 GCA_003643935.1 Deltaproteobacteria bacterium
ATAACCCTGGCGGTAAGATAAGATTTTACGGATAGAAGAACAACGTCAAAATCACAATACAGGCCTTTAAGACCATCTATACCGTAATATGCCTTGACCTTGGCCAGATAATGCTCCCCCCATATCCCCGTTATCCTAAGACCTTTCTTTTTCATCGCCTCCAGATGTGCATCCAGACCAACAAAGGTAACGTCATGGCCTGCTTCGGCGAGAAGTCCGCCGAAAACACTGCCCATCGCACCTGCGCCCAAGACCAGATACCTCATCGCACTATTAAGTCCCCCTGCTAAATAGAAAGTCTATGCCTTAAGCCTAGGCAGTCTTTCTAGATATTCAAGGTATTTCTTTATAGAGTACACAACATCCTGGATAGTATTGTACACTGGTATGCCAGCGCCTCGAAATATCTTTGATATCTCGATCCTTGTTTTTTCTATATCTATGTTGTCTTCTGCCAGCCTGGACAGTATTACTGCAACGGGTTTATCCATGTTCCTTGCGGTATTGCATATTATCTCTGGACCAATCTTTATCTGCTTTTTCTGGAATACGGCTATGAAATCAATGGAGAAGTAAGGTATTACAATATCGATACCCTTGTCCTTATCCATGGCCTCCATTGCACGGGCTACTATTCTAAAGTCAAATCCAAATGCACCAAGGTCGACAGGGTTCTTGGCACTCGTGTTCACGTCACTAACCGAGCCTGCAATCGCTGACTGTGTATCTTGCTGTAATTCCGGCATACTCAGCCCGTTCAGTGTTGCAATATCGGCAAATGTCACAGACGCACCACCTCCTGCACCTATAAACCCAACGCGTGCCCCCTCTGGCCTCTTTTCACCTGCTGCCAGCATAACCACATTAGCAAGGTCTTCAAATGTATCCACGAGAACTCCGCCTGACTGTCTCACTGCTGCCGAGAAAAAATCGTACTGGGTTGATATCGCTCCCGTGTGGCTACGCGCGGCATCTGCGCCTTTATCCGTGATACCACCTTTCAAGATAAATACTGGCTTCTCCCTGGTAGCACTTCTCAAGGATTGCATGAAGGACTGCCCATCCTTAACATCCTCTATATAACCGGCAATTACCTTGATATTATCATCCCTGGCAAAATAATCTATGTAATCATGCACCTTCAAATCAATCTGGTTTCCATAAGAGATAGCCTTGTTAATCCCAATATGCCTGGCCTTTGCAACATGGGTAAAGTTGCTGGTTACACCCCCTGACTGGCCAAAGAATGCAACTGGCCCAGCAGTATCCTGGTTCACTGTTGGGTCGAAACTCACCCTTGATTCGGAACAATATACACCGATACAGTTGGGACCGACTATCCTTGTATTAGATTCCCTGGCTATCTTCAAAAGTTCTTGCTCAAGTGCCTTATTCCCTATCTCACCGAAGCCAGAGGTAAAGAAATGGACAAATCGTACACCCTTATCAGCGGCTTTTTTCATGATATCAAGGGCTAACCTTGCGGGTACCGAGACAATGGCAAGGTCTATATCACCTGGAAGCTCATCCACTGAATGGTATACCCTCTGCCCATCTATCTCATCCCTGGCAGGATTAACCGGGTAAAGATTGCCTTTATACCCTGACATCTTCAATATATGGTAATAGGGCAACTTCCCCCCTGACAAGGTAGCAGAAGCGCCTACAACAGCTATACTTCTCGGATAAAACAACCTTTCCAGGTCCACTACAGCCTCCTTGCTCCAGATATACCTTTGATTGTTTATTTCACATTGTATGGATTGTCCACCCCAATTTGTATAAACAATACGAGTAAAAACTGTAAAATTATCAAATCAAGACTTTAACTCTTAGACAACAAGTGCATAAGTTCTTGAACTATAGCATCTGTAGGTGTAAACTTTCCTTTATAAGGAAGCATCTTTTATGGCAAAGAGATTTATCTTGTTTATAGTTTTTATTTGCTTACCACTGAAAGCTTCTGCATCGGGTTATGTTCTTGCTACATATGGATCCGGAGGGGAGATAGACGAGTCAAGCGTCGGCGTTGAGATGGGTGCCATATTCCTATCCTATATCCATCCAACGGGCGGCGCATTTTCCCTGGGTCTTGGTATAAGCGTTGCTAACAGCGATGAAAATCCCCCTTCCTTGACCTATCCTTTATTACCAGGAACCAGGGCAGTATGGTCAAAAGACTATAATGACGGTAATGAGCAAGAGATTTACATCTCTTTAGGGGCAGAGATAGTGCCGAGCCTGTTCCTTGTGGTTGGGGGAGGGTTTTCCAGGCAGGACAAAGTTAATATTATAGGGACATCATCCGGCCAGATGTTCGAGGCAAGTGACACAACAGAGCATCATGGGACTTTTTCCCTGCAGCTCCGCTATGCAATAGAAGGCATAACCTTTGGCCTGGGCTACCATACAAGAAGGGGTGTTATAGCTGGTCTTGGAGTCGCATTCTAAGGGAAAGGACCTGTATAGAGAGAAAGAGTTTAATTAGGTTAAGCATCACTTTGAGTAATGGCATCTCCCTTGACAAATGCAAGAAGTCACAGGCCTGTCTGAAGACATTGAGCAAAATTATGGTTCATTTTACTTTACAGACAAGCATGGAACAGTAAAGATAAAATATGTCATCATACCACGGACAAAGAGATTGCAATGAAATTTCGCTACACGGCAGTAATATTGTATCTATCGAGCGCTTTTCTCGTTATGGGAATATTAGGTTGCGCCGCATTACAGAGTTACGAGGTAAAGGCATCTCACGCCAGGTACTACATCAATACAGGTCAATACTCGGATGCCCTCGCCTGCTTTCCCGAATATAACGACGGTAATAAGAACGAAGTGCTGTACTGCCTGGAGAGGGGCACCTTGCTCCAGGCAAAGGGTGAATACAGGATGAGTGCCAGGCAATTCGAGAAGGCGGCCCAGCTTATGAGGTATTACGAGAACAAGGCGTATATATCTGCATCACGGACCGCATCCCAGGCAGGGTCCCTTATAATAAACGAGCAAATAATGCCGTATCGTGGCGAGGATTTCGAGAAAGTTCTCGTACATGCCCTTGATGCAATAAACTATCTGATGCTCGGTGACATAGATAATGCAAGAGTTGAGATAAGAAACGTTTACACAAGGGAGAAAGAGCTTTACAAAAAGCACGAGAAAGAGATAGAGAAGGCCCACAGAGAATTACAAGGTCTCAAGTGGGAGGACTCCTTTATCAAAGCCTATCCGCAGGGTTTCAACTCATTGAGAAAGAAGTCAGCCTATGTAGTAAGTGTCTATCAAAATGCCTTTGCATATTACCTGTCTTCCTTTGTATACGAGCTCAATGGCGAGCCGGACGAGGCATATATCGATCTAAAGAATGCATTCAAGGCAGAACCATGGTCAAGGCAAATAGGGAAAGACCTTGTGCGCTTGAGCAGGGAGCTGAATTATTACGATGATCTTGAACTTTGGAAGAGACGCTTTGGAGATGTCAAATCATCTGGCAAAGACAGCATCGACGTGTTGGTGATACTCGAATTAGGACTGGGGCCTGTCAAGCAGGAGGCCAGGATCCCTATACCGCTGAGACGTGGAGGGTTTACCTTCGCATCTTTCCCTGTATACACCTTTACCCCAAGCCTACTCAAAGGTGCAAATATAATCTTTGGTAACAACGTAGTGACTACATCGACATTAATGAACGTGGATGCTACCGCAGCCAAAGACCTCATGGACATGTTTCCTATTCTCTTTGCAAAACAGGTTGTCCGCTCATATATCAAGGCACGCGCTACAAAG
>QMLJ01000196.1 GCA_003643935.1 Deltaproteobacteria bacterium
AAGGTCGCGGCCCATGGTGTGAATGCAGTGCAGATAAGGACAGGGGGCTTCTGCCACCTGGATGCAGCCATGGTGACAAAAGGTCTTAATGCAATGGACCTTAGAGACCTGGATCTTATAATAATAGAGAATGTAGGCAACCTTGTATGCCCCGCGGAGTTTGATACCGGGGCTATAAAGAATGCCATGATACTGAGCGTGCCAGAGGGTGACGACAAGCCTCTCAAGTATCCGCTCATGTTCACGGTCTCCCAGGCCCTTGTCGTGAACAAGATCGACTATCTCACCACAGAGGATTTTGACATAGATGCGCTGAGGACGAGGGCATTGAGCCTGAATCCTGACCTAGACATATTCGAGGTGTCATGCAAGACAGGCCAGGGCATAGAGGAATGGGTTGACTGGCTCAGGAAAGAGCTTGAAACGTTTCTTGCATAGCATGCTATGCAAGCTTCATGGGTAATGGTTACGTACCTAATAATGATTAGGCGTACACCAAAATCGTCAAAGTAAAGGGATGTAGATTTACTGTGTATGATTTGTATTCTGATCTATTCTGATGTCCCCTCGTTTCAGGTCGTTATCTATACCAATATTTATACTGGCTGAAAACTCTTTTTCCATGCGTTCCACGTACTCCCTCTGCCTGTTCAGTATATACAGTCCTACGTCAAGGGGCAGCTTGACATCCACGCTTTTTGGTTTTGTCTTGTTTATGTTATACCTTATGTCTCTTAAGGCCATGAATGCAGCTGTTTCAACAGATAGTATCATGCCTGTGCCTCCACACAAAGGGCAGGTCGTGTGACTTTTTTCCATGAGGGGTGGGGAGAGTCTCTGCCTGGAGAGCTCCAGTATGCCAAACTTTGATATCTTCCCCACTAGTACATGAGCCCTGTCGTTCTTCATGCCGTCCCTTATGGCCTTTTCGACCGTACGTATGTTTTCCCTGTTGCGCATGTCAATAAAGTCAATCGCTATCAGGCCACCAAGGTCCCTGAGTGCCAGTTGCCTTGATATCTCATCTGCAGCCTCAAGGTTGGTCTTTAGTGCGGTTTCCTCTATGTCCTTGGATTCCGTCAACTGGCCTGAGTTTACGTCTATGGTAACCATTGCCTCGGTAGACTCTATCACTATTGAACCACCTGACTTCAGTCTGACATCTCGGTTGTATATCTGCCTTATTTGTTTCTCGAGGTCATACTTGGCGAACAGAGGCCTTGATTCTTTGTAAAGCTTTATGATCCGCTGGTATCTTGGCATAACAGTCTTCATGAAGAGTCTGGCCTTGGAAAAAGTATTCTCGTCGTCTATCAGTATTTCCTTGATATCCGGTGTAAAGTAGTCTCTTATAGAACGTGTTACAATGTCGCTCTCCTGATATATCAGGCAAGGGGCTTGAGCATCCTTTATCTCTTTCTCTATCTTTTTCCACAGTCTCAGCAGGTAATTAAGGTCCCTGGATAGAACAGTCTTTGTCTTTCCCATGCCTGCTGTCCTTACGATCAGACCAATATTCTCAGGGACATCCAGACTGCCTATTATCTCCTTGAGCTTCTTTCTCTGGTTTTCATCTTCTATTTTCCTTGAGATACCAGAGATGTTATGCTCGGGCATGAGTACCATGTAGCGCCCGGGTATTGATAAATTCATAGTTAGCTGTGCACCCTTTGAACCACTCTCTTCTCTGGTGACCTGTACGGGTATTTCCATACCCTTCTTCAGCTGTCTTTTCCAATTTGTCTTGTCCTTGAGCCCCGCAATCAGGACTGGGTTCATGTCATGTATGGCCAGAAAACCGTTTTTCTGCATTCCAAAGTCAACGAAGACCGCATGAAGGGCCTGTTCCTTCCTTACTATTCTGCCCTTGTATATATTACCCCTCATGTATTCCTTTGTCGGGCTTTGTATGTATAGCCCCTTCAGTATACCGTCCTCTACTACGGCCACCCTTATTTCCTCAGGATGGACGGCATTTATCAGCATCTTCTTCATGTTTCTTCTTTCCCCTCTATTGTTTTTTTACTCTATTAACGGGAACTTTCCAAGGCCTTCCCTTAAGATCTCCACTTTATCGTCCTCTACGGAGATCACGGTAGAAGGTAAATCCGGTAATATTCCTCCATCGACTACCACGTCTACCAGGTGTCCCAGTTCGTGCTCTATCTCTAGTGGATCAATATGTGTCCCCCCACTTGGGAGAGGTATCGTTGTTGTTATTACGGGTTCTCCTAGCTCTGAGACGAGCGAGGTGCAGAACCAGTGATCAGGTATCCTTATGCCTACTGACTTTCTTCTCGACTGCAAGAGCCTTGGCACCTCCCTGGTGGCTGGTAACACTATCGTGTACGGGCCAGGCAGGAGGCTACGTATTACCCTGTATGCCATGTTGGATACCTTGGCATAATAGCTTATAGATTTAAGGTCTGCGAGCATGATACTCTTTGGTTTTTTACTTTTCTTTATGGTGTTTATTTTCTCTATACCCTTCCTGTTTGAAATGCTGCAACCCAATCCATAGACAGTGTCAGTAGGGTACACAATGATACCGCCGGAAGATAGTACATCTGCCACCTTTTTAACTATCCTGGGCTTGGGCTTTGATGGATCAATGATAATGCGCAAGCTTGCTCTCCTTCAAGCACAGGCTTTTTTCATCTATATTACCAAGTGATGCAAAAACAGAGTATCTTAGATTGGGTATGTCTTTCTCCATGGTTTCCAGGTACTGTCTTACCATTTCCCTCTTGCTGTCCGTTCTCAGAGGACAATTGATACTTACTCCATGTATGCCCATGAATCCAAAGTATGACTCTACCAACTCTTTCGTGCAATAGGCTAAGGGTCTGATTATACGGTTTTTACCATCGTTTGACACCCTGGATGGGGCCATGGCTCCGATCTGCCCTGTGTATAGAACCCTCAAAAAGAATGTCTCAATGATATCATCCATGTGGTGTCCGAGTGCTATGGATGTGGCCCCCATATCAGAGGCAAGGTGATAAAGCATCCCTCTCCTTAGCCTTGAACACAGGCCGCAGGGACTCTTTGACGGATCGGATGACTGTTTTAATATGCTAGATATGCGGGTGGCTATAACCTCAACCTCAAGCCCGAGTTCGGCCCTGCACCACGAGGCTATATCCTCGAACCCTGACTCAAAGCCCGTGTCCAGGTGCACTGGTATTATATCGAATTGAACAGGGGATGCCCCTTTTATATCTGAGAGCAACTTGAGAAGGACAATAGAATCCATGCCCCCGGAGACGGCAACGAGTATCCTATCCCCGGGAAAGATCATCCTATAGTCTTTTATAGCAGCGCCGACCTTTCTCCTTGCCTTCCTCTCGATAAAACGTCTGTGTCTATGGTTCACGCGCTATTTCATAGCATAATTGAATCATGGTATACCATATCAAAAATTCATGTACCTGGGTGAATTATACGCGATGCCAGTACTCTTTTAGCCACTGGTTGACAGTACTGGTTGCATCTTTCAGATCGAGAAAGACGCATTCGGGTTTGTTGGCCCTGAACCAGGTGAGCTGTCTCTTGGCAAAACGTCGGGTATCCCTTTGTATAAGCTGTATCATCCTGTCCAGGTAAATCTCCGATGAAAGGTATGATATAACGTGCCTGTAGGTGAAGTTCTTGAGCGAGGGGAGCTCAGGGGAATAACCCATATCCAGTAACCTTTCTGTCTCCTGTACCAGTCCCCTGTCTATCATGGAGATGACCCTTTTGTTTATGTTACTGTAAAGG
>QMLJ01000197.1 GCA_003643935.1 Deltaproteobacteria bacterium
AGGCGTTGAGACCCTTTACGCAGCACCTTACAACATAGAAAGATGTCTCAAGAAGGCCGATCTTCTCATTGCAGCGGTTCTTGTTCCAGGAAGGTCGGCGCCGAAGCTTATAAAGGAAGAACATGTATCGCTTATGAAAAAGGGTGCTGTAATAGTTGACGTTGCGATAGATCAGGGTGGATGCCTAGAGACCTCTAGGCCAACATATCATGACAACCCTGTCTTCATATTCAATGGTGTTGTTCATTATTGTGTGACCAACATGCCTGGAGCAGTACCACTTACCTCTACGGTTGCCCTGGCAGAGGCAACCCTGCCATATGCACTAAAGATTGCAAATGAAGGTCTTGGTGCAGCTGTGGCAGAGGATAGGGCACTTTTGCGGGGTATAAATACCTACAGGGGGGAGATTACACATCCAGGTGTTGCCCAAAGTCTCGGCCTCCCTTTCAGGACAATCTCGCCAGGGGATATAGATTAACCTTGTACGCTCATTCAAGAGAAAGGTCGATATAGCCTTGTTGCCTGTCTACTCCAGCCACTAGGACATTTACAATATCACCTATCTTTATTGTACGTCTTTTAATCTTAACCGATCTATCGGCTAGTATCTTGGCACCAGCAATCTCTGTCTCAGGTATAAGGCCTTCAACAGGTGGGTCAAGTATATCCACGAATATACCGTAAGGTTGTATGCCACTTACCACGCCCTTGAAATTTTCCCCTATGTGACCTGCCATGTAGCTTGTCTTTTTAAGTCTTATGACCTGCATCATGGTATCCTGTATCAGTCTTTCTTTCTCCGACAGGACAGGTGATACCTTCTTGAGATATATCTGCCAGTTATTAAATTCTTTTCTGGACATGCTTTTACCCTGTATGATCTTCTTGAGAAGGCGGTGAATTATGATGTCAGGGTAGCGTCGTATAGGCGATGTAAAGTGTAGATATCCCTCAAAACCTAGGCCGAAATGTCCCTTGTCAGTACCTGAATACTCGGCCTGTTTCAGAGAACGCAGTATCTGTCTGTGCACGAAACTTTCAATCTCGTTTCCAGATACGCCTTGCGCAATTTCTTGCAATGCCTTGTTCATGGCCTTTGTCTGACTTGTAGCCCTTTCCAGGTCATCTAAATAGTGCTTTCCCATGCCGATTACCTTGAGGGTTTCCTTTAGTCTTAATATGTCGCTTTCTGAAGGAGGTTCGTGCACGCGGTAGAGTACGGGCATCTTGTGAGCTAGTAGGGTTTTGCACACAACCCTGTTTGCGAGTATCATGGATTCCTCTATTATCCTCTGTGAAGGGTCCCTCTCCCTTTTGAATATGGATGTTACCGTGCCTTTTGCGTCCAGCTCTACGCCTACTTCAGGCAGGTCAAAATCTAGGCTACCACCTGATCTTCTCTTCTCATAAAGCATCGTGGCTACCTTGTTTAGCGTCTGTAATGAGTCGATTATCAATGGGTCATCTACCGGAGGTGCTGCCTTTCCTTCCAGGTAAGGGCCCAAGTCTTCATAGCATAACCTTGCCCTGGAGCGGAGGACTGCCTCGTAGAAGGTATGGTTGATAATCTTACCGCTTTTCCCAAGGCGCATTTCCACCACTACGGCAAGCCTATCTTCTCCGGGCTTTAGGCTCAGCACATCATCTGAGAGTACCCTTGGCAGCATCGGTATGGCTGTATCCGGGAAATACACGCTAAATGACCTTTTAAAAGCTTCCTTGTCCAGCACATGCGACCTGTCGATCAGGGCGGTTACATCGGCTATAGCCACGGTCAAAAGATAGGTGCCATCCGGGAGTTTTTCTATTCCAATGGCATCATCAAAATCCTTGGCGTCCCTGCCGTCTATGGTAAAGAGAAGCCTTTTTCTTATATCGCGCCTTTTCCCCAGTTCTCTATCATAGTCTATCTTTGAGGCATCTTTTGCCGCTTTTTCCACCTCTCGTGAGAAGAGCCATGGGAGTGCATGCCTTGATACTACCTGTATTAGGTCAGGATCCGCGTTTTCTGGTATTCGCAGGTGGTCTATTACCTTTGCAGTAAGTGTCCTTATGCGTGGCCCCGCCTTCACGGAATCTAGCTTTGCAATTACTATCTCACCATCTCTTGCATTATCCTCTGAACCAAATGGTATCATTATATTGTAAGGTAGCGGCTTGAAAGGCGATATTGTGCCCCATTTCTTCAGTCTCCTGTAGTGTCCAGCTATGGTTAGTTCCTTGTGGCGTATAATGGATGTAACCTTTCCCCTTAGGCCTTTTTTATCCCTGTTTGCACTAACCTCAACAAGATCACCGTCCATGGCCCCTGAAAGATCGCCTCTTGACACAAAGATATCTGCTTTAGAGTCTGAGTCCACTATGAAGGCAAAGCCCTTTGGATTCCAGCTTACCCTTCCCCTTGCCCTTAATCTCTTGCCTTTCTTTCTGGGTCTCATGGTCTTTTCCCTGGATACATTTTTAGAGGTTATATTGTTTAGGGTAACAATAGATATTGACTTGTTCAATGGTAAATAAGTACACTTGCCATGTCTGAATTCTTAGGGAGACTACGTGAATGCCAAAGAAAGTATTGATTTTCTTAGTATTAGGTCTTGTTGCAGTCTCTTTAATGCTTCTTGGCACTTTCATGCAAGATATTGGTACTTGTAATCTATCCAAGACTAAGCCCAAGAAGGTGATCATTCAGGAACTTGAGACCACCGGCAGACACTCAATGTTTAAAACCTCTGACGTGGAAGGTCACTGGGTATTTTTCATGCATCTCTCCGACAGGACTGTTGCATTTGACTTGTTCATAGACAAAGCAGGGAAGGTAATCAAGACTAACTACTCGGGGACGGCCGGAGCCATGCTCAAGGTTGACAGTAAAGGAAACGTACGTGCCTCCATACCAGGTCTGGTTTTAGATGGGGTTTTGGATTCAACCGCTTCATACATGAGGGGAATTATAAAGGAAAAGAGAAGAAGAGGGCCTGTATGGTTCTCTGCATGCAAAGTCTCCAGATAAAGGGCATAGATGTAGGCAGAAGAAAGCGGCACAGCCAGGGAGATCGATTAGATTTGAAGAAATCAAGGATATATAGTCCTGATGTAAGGCTAAAACAAGTAAGTTCAGGGCATGTGGTGGAAAAGACATACAAGGATAAGATTCTACCCATACGTATAATAGGCGTAGTCCTAGTGTGGTGGGAGGCATTTATTTACGGTAAATTGGAAGGCATTACAGGCATACCTACCCTATTAGACAGGCCAGATCCTTATACAATTGTAACCAGGTTCATGGCTGGTGAGAACCTGAGGGAGACAACCAGGAAGCCGGACAGTTTGTATTTTGATAGGCTTGCCGAGATTATCAATAATATTCACAGTAGGGGGGTGGTGCACCTTGACCTCAGGAACAGGAGAAATTATGGGATTGACCCCCAAGGCATGCCCTATGTGCTCGACTTTGGTGCAAGCCTATACATACCATGGCCACGGTTCCTGAGAAAAATGCTAGGAAAACTGGACTGGATGGGTTTCTTAAAGATAAAGGCAAAACTCGCGCCGGGATTGATTAGTAATGATGAAAAAAGGGCCCTTTTAAAGGGTAGTCTATTAAGCTATCTATGGCTGGTAGATAGTATCCCAAGTACTATACGCAGGTTTATTCGCTCTCTTCGCTTGCGATTTTTTCATCCATAACCCTTTGTTTTCTATTAAGCTCGTCAATCTTTTGATGCATCTCTTTCATTCTCCTG
>QMLJ01000198.1 GCA_003643935.1 Deltaproteobacteria bacterium
AGCCTATCGAATTCCTTCTTATAGTCTTCCTCTCTTGGAAGGGGAAAACTCTTGCCGTCAGGGCTTACAGAATAATCCATGCCACCTCCTATACTTGTGAACTTCCCTCGTAGAAAACAAAATGTCCATCTTGTCCATACTATCCCCTACTTAGCTTTCTTTTTTACGCCCGGCTAAATACTCAAGGAAAAGGGCAATGAATATGGCGAACATAAGGCTCAATACAAGGCTAAGCGCGATTACCAAGCGGGGATTTCTTGGATAAGTGACAGAAGAACGCGGATATTCAAGTATCTGCACAACGCTTGAAAACTTGTTCCTGAGGTACTCCTGGTTCAGCTCATTTGCGTCTTTTGCAAGTTCCTGTAACCTGGCCTGTATAGTATTCAACCTTTTCTCCACCCAATCATATGTTCCCTTGTCTTTGCCTTCGGGCTTATCTGCCATTACTGCAGCCAGGTCTTTTTCCAGGTATGTCTCGTCCACGCCAAGGGACTTTGCCTCGATCTCTGCGTCAAGCGCTTTCTTTAAAAGCAAGGCCACGTTATCTCTGTCGCTCAGCTTTTCCAGTATGTCAGAATTGAGCATTATACCAGGGACATTACCCTCTGGCCTCGTACCAGATGCAATGGACATGTTCCTTCTGCTCTTCTGCCATACCTCCTGGAGCAGTTGCCTGGCTATAGTGGCCTCTTTTTCCTTTTTCTCTTTATCCTTCCTAATCTCCTTGAGCCTGTACTGGTACTGCTTTATAAGGTTTGCCCTGTTCCTGGTAAGGTGGGATATGCCTATTATAGAACCCACCTCCTTGAGATCCGTGTTCTCTACGGCTTCAAGGGATGCCTTTATGTCTACAAAGGATTCATTTGTCGTGGGTGACCTATAATGCCCGGCATCCTTTATCCTGGCATTAAGAAAGCCGACGTAGGTTTTCACGCAATTATCCATTGTCCTGTACACGTCTTCATAGTCATGGCTGCTTACAAAACCTTTCAAGAAGTTGACATCAAGAAGGGGCTGGTTAACAAACCTATCCATGAAATCATCCCTATAGACATTGATTATGGCAAGGAGCACCTGCTTTCTCTCTTCAGGGGTGAATACACCTGAGCGTGGCTGGATGAATCTGAGGTAGAATTGATTGGGGAGATAGATGTATGTCTTGTGTTCCCTTTCCATTTTTTTCATTTTCGCCTTTACCTCAAATGGGATGAAGGGATCTATGGATATAAAGCCCCTTGGATTACTGGTAAAGATCTCTCTGTGTTTGGCATCCGTGATGGCAGACGCCGCCCTGTTGGTGATATCAGGCGCTATTATGTCATACATGTCAAACTGGCTGCCATCAGGGTACTTGTGCTTTTCCATGCCAGAGAAATTGAGCTGTATAAGGGCCTCTGTTAAATCCCTTGATTTCAGGATGTTCCATCCAATAGCAAGGACAAGGCTAATACCTACAATGCCCAGTATCAGCCATTTCCTCCTTGAAAGGGCAGAGATGATCTCACCCAGGTCTACCTCGTCATCGTAATATTCCTTGTCTTCCGAGTCTCCCATGACAACCTCCTACCTTAACTAGTTATTCGCCTCGTGATAGGCACAGGCATTTTTAATCCACACCATGGAAAATGCCGTAAATATACCTGCAAAAAGGTCCAGCAATGTTAGTGCATATTCTATTTTTTCCACGATCCCTCCTCAGGAATAAAGAATGAAGCCAGGTGAAAATCGGTCCTAGGTTCCAGACCTCTGACTTATCCCGCTTTCTGTTTTTTCGTATACCTTTCCACAGTGGGCGCAACGAAGCTCACTATCCAGCCTGTTCCCACACTCGCACATCCAACCAATCTGCCTTGCAGGGTTACCCACCATAAGTGCATAGTCAGGCGCACCACTCGTTAGCACTGCACCTGCACCTATGAAGGCATATTCTCCTATGGTGTAACCACATACAATGGTGGCATTGGCTCCTATCGTGGCACCCTTCTTTACCAGGGTGGGCCTTAGCTCTTCCATCCTGGGTATGTTGGCCCTCGGGTTGTATACATTTGTGAATACCGCGGATGGTCCACAGAAGACATGGTCCTCGAGCGTTACACCCTTGTAGATAGAGACATTGTTCTGAACCTTGCAACCATTGCCTATTACCACGTCCGGACCTATTACCACGTTCTGGCCTATGGTGCAGCCCTGTCCTATGCGGGAATTTTTGAGCACGTGGCTGAAATGCCATATCTTTGTGCCCTTGCCTATGGTAACACCTTCATCTATGAAACTGCTTGGATGCACGAAAAAGGGTTCAGGCGCACCCAACCTTACAATAACTCTCTTTCCGTCGTTATTAAGGGAATCCTGGCTTGCCTTAAGCACGCTCAGTACCCTGATACCTTCTTCTGCATCTGTTATTGGCCTCTTCCTGGTATTGATGCACTCAACGAAGTGTTCGCATTCCGATCTCAAGGGCTCTTTCCTTGGTATCTCAACCTTTAGAGCCTCTTTTTTCTCAGGCACTGGTATGCCGTCATGCCAGTCAATGGTATGGGGATAAAGGGTGAGCTTTTCTTCCCAGGCAAGCGTATCGTTAAAAACAGCCATGTTCTTGTCTCCAACCACGACAAGCTTCTGCTCCTTGAAAGGATGGAGCCAGGAGACAAACACGTGGGCCTTGAGACCACTCGCAAAGTCCAGGTGCGTTGTCGTGACATCCGCGATCTTCTTGTGAAGATAGTTTCCTCCCGTTGCCATCACGCTATCAACAGGCTCGTTCGCAAGGCTCAATATCATGGATATGTCGTGCGGCGCAAAGCTCCAGAGAATATCCTCTTCGCGCCTTATCTTGCCAAAGTTGAGCCTGTTTGAGTATATGTAGTTTATCCTGCCCAATCTTCCCTCTTTTATCAGCCCCTTCAGCCTGTCAAAGGCAGGATGGTACTGGAGCAGGTGTCCTACCATAAGTATCCTTGAATTCTTTTCAGCAATATCCCTAAGTTCCATTGCTTCGTCGAGGTCAAGGGCCAAAGGTTTCTCCACATACACGTCCTTACCTGCAACAAGGGCCTCCCTTGCAAGGGAAAAGTGCATGCTGGCAGGTACAGCTATGACAACACCCTTTATGTCTTCATCTTCCAAGACCTCATTGTAACTGGATGTATACCTTGGCTCAGGATATTTCTCCTTGAAGGTCTCCAGCACCTCAATCCTGGCATCGCAGATTGCAGCGAGCACCCCTATCTCAGCATAGTTCCTCACCAGGTTCCTGCCCCAGTAACCCGCACCAATAACGGCAATGTACCGAGCATTGTCATCTATCATATAAAGACCTCCATGAAATTTGCATAAACCACAAGTCAGGCATCTTCCAGGATTATGGATGCAATCCGCTCCTGGTTTTCTTTATCCAGATATGGGTGCATGGGTATGCTGAAGATGGCCTCCGATGTACTTTCAGAGACAGGGAAATCCCCGTTTCTGTAGCCAAGACCTCGGTATGCACCCTGAAAGTGAAGGGGCAGCGGATAGTATATCGCGGTGGGAATACCCAAAGACCTTAATCTGTCCAAGATAGCATCCCTTTTTTCACTAACCAGGGAATATTGGGCCCATGCACTCCTAAGCCCTGGCTTAACCACCGGGCATTTCACCAGGTCACTCTCACTGAGGAGCCCTGAGTAACGATCAGCAACCCCCTGCCTCAACTCCAGCTCATCAGGGAATATTTCCAGCTTGGCCAGGAGTATAG
>QMLJ01000199.1 GCA_003643935.1 Deltaproteobacteria bacterium
AGGTCTCAACGAGACCATTGCGGCTGCCCTGCAAATGAGGGAATACATGGACAGGTATGGCATAACAGAAGAACAGTGTGCAAGGGTGGTTGTGAAAAACCTTAAAAACGCACTCAGGAACCCGTACGCACATGTTAAGAAAAAGCTCGAGATAGAGGATGTGTTGGACTCAGAGCCCGTGCTTGAGCCTTTAAAGAAGTTGGAATGCGCTCCAAAATCAGAGGGTATAATAGCTATGCTCCTTGCAAGGGAGGATGTTGCAAAGAGGCTTACGCCAAAGCCCGTATGGCTCAAAGGATATGGTTCTTCCATTGATACGTTCTACCTTGGCGACAGGGATCTATTGGACACACAGCTCAAGAATGCTGCAAAGATGGCCTACAATATGGCAGGGATTAAAGACCCTAAAAAAGAGCTGGACGTGATAGAGATGTGCGAGCCCTATGCCTTCCAGGAACTCCTTTGGTATGAGGACCTTGGCCTTTGCGACAAGGGCATGGGTGGCGAGTTTATAGAAAGCACAAGCACGGAGATGAACGGGGATATTCCGGTAAACCCGTCAGGCGGTGTGCTCGCAACCAACCCCTATGTCTCGCGTGGTCTTTACAGGCTGGCAGAGGCCTTTCTGCAGGTGAGGGGAGAGGCGGGTCAGAGACAAGTGGATAAGAAGGTAAACACAGCCCTGGCACACAGCACGCACGGTTTTGCAGGCCAGTGCCATGCCGTTGCCATTATTGGAAGCTAGGAGGTTGGCTATGGGTAGACCAGTAGCAATAATAGGCGTTGGGCAGACAAAGCATGGAAGAAGATTCGATGTCTCCTATCCAGAACTCGTAAAGGAGGCGGTGGATGCTGTATTTGAGATCACAGGGATTGATCCTGGGGATATAGACGGTGTTGTGTCAGGCACCATGCCTTCCATGATGGAAGGCGTTGCTCTCACGCATTTTTATTTTGCAGACGTACTCAGGTCCGTGGGCAAGCCCATAATGAAGACCGAGACATGTGGTTCAACAGGGGCATCCCTTGCCATAACAGGGTATTACTGGGTGGCCTCTGGCATGGCAGACCTCGTGCTCGTCGTGGGCTCTGAGAAGATGAACGAGGGTGATTCCCAGGCGACCATGACAACTGTGCTTGAGCCTTTTTACCAGAGGTATTTCATAGCAGGTGCACCAGGTATATTCTCCATGCAGTCACAGGAATGGTCTGTAAGGTTCGGAATACCAGAGGAGAAGATAAGGGCAGCCGCCACGAAGCTGACCATAGATCACCATAAAGATGCCTTTGATAATCCCTACGCACATATAAAGAAAGAGCTTACAGAGGACGAAGTGAATAACGCCAGGATAATCACCTATCCAGTAAGGCTCTGGGATGTTTGCCCTAATTCTGATGGTGCGTGTGCAGTGATATTTGCTTCAGAGGACAAGGTCAGGCAGATGGACAGGAAGCCTGCGTGGATAAAGGGGGTTGGTTACAGCGGGGAAGAATACTGGTTTGGAGACAGTGATAAGGTTGTATGGCAGAGCGCAATCCAGGCATCAAGGGAGGCCTACAAGATGGCTGGTATAACCAACCCTATTGAGCAGCTGGATGTCGCCGAGGTATACAACCCGTTTACATTCCAGGAACTGTTGTTCTACGAGTGCTTTGGTTTCTGCGACTTCGGCAAGGCATGCGATGAGACCTTAAAAGGTACCTTTGCAAGGGATGGCAAGCTGGCGTGCGACCCATCAGGTGGTACACTCTGTACAAACCCCATAGGTGCAACCGGGCTCATAAGGGTCAGCGAGGCAGCCTTACAGGTGACAGGCCAGGCAGGTGATCACCAGATACCTGGTGCAAAGCTTGCCTTAGCCCATGCAATGGGGGGGGTTGACCAGTACAACGCAGTCCTTATCCTGGGCTCGGAACTATAGGAGGTGATTATGTCAAAGGACTATAATACATTAAGACATGTTGTAAGGCTACCGCACAGCTATGCTGCAGGCCCTGTATGGACCAGGTTCTATGAAGGCCTGAAGGAGGAGAAGATATACGGTGCCAGGTGTGATAAGTGTTCCAGAATATACGTGCCTGCAAGGTCTTTCTGCCCGAACTGCCACGAGAACCTGGATGAGTGGGTTGAGGTCTCGCAGGAGGGCGAGGTGGTCTCATGGGCATACAGCAGTGATAGAGAGTTTTTTGGCATGCAGGTGAAGCCACCGTTTATAATAGCTCTCATAAAGTTGGACAATACTGATTCAAATTTTCTGCATTTTGTCGGCGGAGTTGATTTCGATAAAAGCGCCATTGAAGCAGGCCAGAGGGTAAGAGCTGTTTGGAACGATGAGAAAAAGGGCCATATGATGGATATAAAATACTTTGAGCCAATAGGCTGACAGTGCCTGCCAGGAGGTGATTTCATGGATACAAAAAAGATGGATTACACTATATTAAAGGACGAGATAGCCATTCCCTACGAGCTTGCCATGGGACCCACATGGACACGATTCTTTGAAGGCTTTAAGCAGGAAAGGATATATGCTACCAGGTGCCCGAAGTGTAAGCGCGTGCTTGTGCCGGCAAGGTCCTACTGTCCCAGGTGCTTCGTGGAAACAGATGAATGGCTGGAGGTATCCCAGGAAGGTACGATTGTGTGCTGGGCACTTACCGAGTACGAGTACTTTGCAATACCCATTAAACCACCATACATTGGTGCGCTCATAAAACTGGATGGCACTGATACCAACTTTCTTCACCTTGTAGGAGGAATAGACCTGAGTGACCCGGAGTATGTGAGGAAGACCATAAAGAACGGTATGAAGGTAAGGGCTGTATGGAACCCTGAGAAGAAAGGCACAATCATGGATATCAAGTACTTTGAGCCCATGAAGTAGCACATACATCCAGGAGGTTTAAGATGGATTTCAACTTTAGTGACGAGCAGAAGATGTTCAGGGATACTGTTTACAGGTACGGCAAGGAGGAGATAGCACCCCTTTGCGAGGAGGCCGATCTGAAAGGGGAGTTTAGTTACGAGATATGGAACAAGTTTTCCCAGATGGGGCTTTTGGGACTACCTTTCCCAGAGGAACTTGGGGGCCAGGGTGCTGACATAGTAACATGTTGCCTTGCAGGTGAGGCCCTGGGTCATGCGGGCGTGGATGGTGGGAGCCTACTTGCAATGGGAGCACATACCTACCTGTGTGCAGCGGACATATTCACCTTTGGTAATGAGGAACAGAAGAAGAAATACGTACCCAGGCTTGCCTCTGGAGAATGGATAGGGTGTATGGCTCTTACCGAGCCTTCCTGCGGTTCAGATGCAGCTGCCTTGAGGACAACAGCGGTGAAAAAAGGTGACAAGTATATACTAAACGGGTCAAAGACCTTTATTACAAACGCCCCTGTAGCAGACGTGTGTGTTGCCTTTGCCACGCTAGACAGGACAAAGAAACACGAGGGCATTGCAGCGTTCATAGTTGAAAAAGATTTCCCTGGCTACTCCACGGGCCAGCCCTTTCACAAGATGGGTTGCAAGGTCTCATCAACATCCGAGGTCTTTTTCGAGGACTGCGAGGTGCCTGAAGAGAACCTGCTGGGTGGCGAAGGACAGGGATGGCAGATAGCACTTACAGGCGTTGAATGGGACCGCTCAACCCTGCTCTCCCCCATGCTTGGGGCCGCTATATACAATCTGGAACTGTGTGCAAAGTATGCAAACGAGAGATATGCTTTCAAGAGACCC
>QMLJ01000200.1 GCA_003643935.1 Deltaproteobacteria bacterium
CATTGCCGGTGACATAATAGAGGCCGTCCTTGGCACTGGTTTTGATGATCCCGTGGACACCCTAAATCGAGCAAATGCAATAGCAGCGGTCAGGCAGGAAAATTGGTTTGAGTCGATCTGCATAGCCTCAAAAAGGGTTGAGAACATTCTCAAGAAGACAGAAGAGACACCCATGGAGGTCTCTGAAGAACTATTGACCCAGGACCAGGAGAAAAACCTTTACAAGAGCATGCTGGAGATCCGGAGCGAATTCCTGAAATATGCAGAAAAGGGTGACTACGAGGAGGCACTCAGGCTTGTATCTACACTAAGAGAACCCATAGACTCATTCTTTGACAAGGTACTGGTAATGACAGACCACGAACCAACCAAAAAAAACAGGATAACACTTTTGAAAGACCTGTCTCAGCTATTTTCAAGGATTGCAAGGTTTTCTTTTATCAACACATCCTTATGAAGCAGACCTCCCCAAATGATGCAAAAAGAAGAAGGGAAGAAGAACGCACAAGATGGGACATGCGTGATCCCTTTTCAATCGACGTGGACAGGATACTACACTCGCGTGCATATACATCTTACACCGATAAGACCCAGGTCTTTTACCTGGTTGGACAGCAGGGGATATCTCACAGGGTCATACACGTTCAACTGCTTTCAAGGATAGCAAGAACGATAGGAAGAAGGTTGAAACTCAATGAAGACCTTATAGAAGCTATATCAATAGGACATGACATAGGACATCCTCCGTTTGGACACGATGGTGAGACATACCTTGACAAAATGTGCCAAGAGGCCGGGATAGGAAGGTTCCGCCATAATGTTCAAGGCGTAAGGATGCTCGAGATAGTAGAAAAGGGCGGAAAGGGGCTAAATCTGACACTAGAGGTCCTAGACGGTATACTCTGCCACAACGGCGAGATATCAGAGCAAACACTGTCACCCGAGGGTATACACGACTTTGCCTCACTTGACAGTAAGATAAAAGAGGCAAAAAATGGAGGCAATCCCATACCAGGGACACCTGAAGCATGCCTAGTAAGAATGGCCGACACTATAAGCTATATAGGTAGAGATATCGAGGATGCAATATCCTTGGGCATAATCTCAAGGTATGACATACCCCAAAGCCCAAGGGATGTACTCGGAGATACAAACGGCAAGATTGTATACACGCTCGTTGAAGACCTCATAAGTAATTCTGGAGGCTCCTACATTACATATTCAAATGATATATTCAATGCATTAAAGGAACTCAAGGCATTTAACTATAAAAACATCTACCTGAACCCAAAGGTCAAGTCAGAATCAAAGAAAATAGAGGTAATGTATGAACTCATCTTTAAAAGGCTAGTAGAAGACATTGTGGCAGAGAACGATAACTCTATCATTTTCCATGACTTTATCGACAGGATGGACACGGCATACGTGAATGACCACCTGCCAGCGGAAATAGTAAGGGACTACATTGCAAGCCTTACTGACTCCGCATTTCTGAGGCTTTTCAACAGGCTTTTTATACCCGAGATGCCGGCATGAAAGTCCATATACATTGGCAGTATATAAAAATCGCTTTATCTTTATAATAAGATAAAAATATAAATGGAGGTGCAGTGATGACCAGAAGGTTTATAGACCTCTCAATAGCCATTGAAGATGGTATCCCAAGCGATCCGCCGTTTATGATGCCCAAGATTCATTACATGGATCACAAGCAGGGAGCTGAGACCATGAAACTCTTTTACCCTGGCATAACAGAGGAGGACCTTCCCAATGGACTGGGTTGGGCCGTTGAACTCCTTGAGGTATCCACACATGCAGGTACACACATGGACGCACCTTGGCACTATCATCCCACGCAAGACAAGGGTAAACCTGCCATGACTATAGACGAGATGCCCCTGGAATGGGCCGTAGGAGAAGGGGTGAAGATAGATTTCTCTGACAAGCCGGACGGATACAATATATCTCCTGATGACATCAAGCAAAAACTAGACGAGGCGGGCGTCACGCTCAAGGAAGGCAATATCTTCCTCGCGCAGACAGGGGCTTCAAAGTACTGGGGTAGTGAAGAATACCTTGTAAAGGGCTGTGGCTTTGGTAGGGAGGCAACGTTGTGGATTCTCGACCATGGAATACACGTGGTGGGTACCGACGCATGGAGCTGGGATAGGCCCCTATCATTCCAGGCAAAGGATTACGCAAGGACAGGGGATGCGTCTCTCATCTGGGAAGGTCATTTTGCAGGTATAGAAAAGGGCTACTTCCAGATAGAAAAGCTGACTAACCTGGAAAAGCTACCCATAACTGGCTTTACTTTCTATTGCTTCCCCATCAAGATAAAAAGGGCCAGCGGAGGATGGATAAGGGCCATAGCCGAGATAAGAGAGGACTAATAAGGCTTAAGAGTATATAAAACAAAAGGCCAGGCCTAAAAAACAAGCCTGGCCTTTTGTTTTCCATTATTTATAAAGACATCTTTTAAGGGTTATTGAGGGCCTTGTCTTTGGCTGTCCTATGCTTGACGTATGCATAGGCAGGATCCTTAAACATCCTTGATGCAAACCTAAAGGTTATTGCACAGAAAAATACAATACCTATTACAACAAAGACAATACTCAAGATGCCTTGCCCTCCTTTTTCTCTCTTAAGGCCTCTTCAATAAACCCTTTGAATCCAACAATTATACCTAGGATAAGCCCAACCAAGGTAAAATTAGGTGACATGTGAGTAATGTGATCCATGTAAACGCCCAGATAAAGACCAGCAAAGGATGTGACCACCAATACAAGACCCAAGGCACTTATCCTTACCAGCCTCAACGTGAATATCCTAGAAAATATGTCCTTATTCACCATTGCTTATCCCCTTTCTAAGCTATTTAGAATAGCTTATCGTCAGGATCAGAAGACCCTAAACACTTAAGGCCTTCATAATCCTGTGCATCAAAATAGATGCGCTATCCACTCCCTAGCAGGTCCAGAATTAATACCCACCAACAGTATTATTAATATATATATCGCCGTGGCCTCAGCAGGTGTAAGTCCGAGTACCCTGTACATAAACCTGATCCCGATACCTGTTAGAAACAAACAACCAATGACTATCCACAGCACCAACATCGCCCTTCCTCCTGTTTCTTTATTTACTTTTCTAATCCTATTACTATAGGAGCAATTCTTATGCCAAGGATTGTGTCATATAACTTATTGATTTTACATCCTTATTTTACCCATGCATGTAAAGACCTGACAGCATGACACCGTGCCTATTAAGAATCCAGTCTTCCAGGTACAAAATGTCAAAATGAATGATAATTCATTGCCTGAACTGGACATATTGTCAATTTAAGCCATCTAACACAGCCCGAACCATGATAGATGCCGGGCTAAAGAATTAAACGCTACCTGCCATGGCCAAGCTTTACTTGAAGCCTTGCATGCTTTATGCTAATGGTTGCTTCAACTTAAAGGGGGCTGCAATGAAAAAAACACTTGGTGTCGGGCTATTGTCTTTAGTTATATCCGTATTCTTGGTGGGTACATGCAATGCGCAATTCAGAGACATATTTGCAGGTGATTATATAGCGGATACCGCACAAAAAGTCCTGCCATCTGTGGTGAACATCTCTTCTACCAAGACAGTGCTTGTAGAACAATCTCCGTTCTTGCAGGACCCTTTTTTCAGGGACTTTTTTAACTTCGTCCCCAGAAGAAGGCTTGAAAGGGCAC
>QMLJ01000201.1 GCA_003643935.1 Deltaproteobacteria bacterium
CCATGTATTGCCTCAACGGGTAGATGTAAGGATCCCAGTAGCAATGCACAACAATGGCATCATAACCTTTACCCTTAAGACCCTTCACTGCCTCGTAGAGCTCAAAAGAATTCCATGCGTTAAGTGCGTCCCATGCAAACTTGCATAAGGGAAAAGTCTATTTCTGTATCCGGCCCCTTTAACTTTTTGGCATTCTTTACAAAGACCTTTCCTGCTATATTCCTATACAACTCCTCACTGAGATCAACTGCCATAGGTGCTACTATAGCTATCTTCTTCAGTTTTCCCACAAACTAACCGCCTCCTTTTTATCTAACAATACATTTTAATGGCCATTAATGGCCCCACCTTAATGCAATGCGTTCTATTACAAAATAAAAACAAAAGGTCGAGGGCCCAAGGCATCGGGCTTTCTCCAGGCATTCCTTAAGGCACCTAAGCCCCTATCCAGCCTGCATCTAGTTTTCCTTATACCCTTTATACCTTGGACTCTAAACCTTATACCTTGTCTTTACCTGGTCTCTGACGCCCGATTTTTTGCCCATCGTCTGACGTCTGCTTGGCACACGCCGACTATCTCTTAATCTTAAGCCTTTTCCAGTATATGCACGGTCATTGATGCCTCTTCTACACCTATGTTGCCGCCGCCGTTTTCTGTAAGGCCTATCCTTGCACCTTCCACCTGGCGTTTACCTGCCTCGCCCCTTAACTGCTGGACGATCTCGTATATCTGGGCAAGTCCGGATGCACCTATGGGATGTCCCCTGCACTCCAGACCACCGCTTGTATTGATGGGCATCTTGCCCCCTAGCTTTGTTGCACCGGACTCCGCGAATATACCCCCTTCCCCCTCGGGGCAGAAGCCCATGACCTCGGTCTGATGCAATTCACCATAGGCAGTTGCGTCATGAAGCTCGGCCAAGTCTATGTCATCCGGTCCAAGCCCGGACATCTCGTAGGCCTTCTTGGACAGTCTCTCCCCTATGTCAACACCATCGAGGTCCCTGTCCATGCCAGAACCAAGAACAGAAGCCCTGATCCTCACGGGCCGGGTATCTTTTAGTTTCTTTAGGTATGATGCCGAACACAGGATGGCAGCTGCTGCACCGTCACCTACGGGCGCGCACATAGGCCTTGTAAGGGGATAAGCAACAGGTTTGTCCTGGAGCACCTCCTCCACTGTCATGGCCATCTGGTACTGTGCAAGGGGGTTCATTGAACCGTGCCAGTGGTTTTTTGCACTAATCACTGCCAGCTGCCTCTGTGTGGTCCCGTACTTGCTCATGTGCCACCTCGCTCCCATTGCATAGGCATCCATGAATATACTCCTGTCCTGCCCAGGAGGAGTCTGGCCTGGCGGGATTTCTATCTTTACCTTTTTAATGACCTCTTCAAAGAGCTTGATATGTTCTTCCAGGTGTTCAACATCCATGCAAGACGCATATGCCCCCAAGGATAGAGCCTTGTTCGGGTGGGATATCTTCTCTGATCCAAGAGCAAGCACACAATCGTACATACCCGCCCTAATTGCAGTATACCCCAAGTGAAAGGCTGTTGAAGCCCCTGCACAGGCATTCTCGCAATTCACGATGGGAATGGCGTCTATGCCCATGTGCCACAACATCACCTCACCCCTTATGGAGTGCTGGTTAGAGAACATGCCCCAGAAGGTATTGGATACGTATGCGGCCTCAATATCCCTCTTTCCAAGCCCTGCATCCTTCAGCACCAGGTCCACTGCATCCCTTGCCATGCTTATAACCGTTGCATCTGGATACTTGCTGAACCTTATCATACCAACGCCTATTACATAAACATCATCCATATGACACTCCCCTTTCTTTCATGTGGTTGCTCAACTCTCGGCTACACTGTAGCTCTTCATTCTATCCATTCCACAGGTACAGGCCCCCTGGCAACAGGATTATCCAGCTTTCCCCTGGGATAGCCAACGGATATGCTCGTGACCAGCTCATAGGGGTACTCTATGTGCAAATCCTTCTTGAGCCACGGTAAAAACTTGATTGCACTTGCAATAAACCCAATGTAACATGTACCCAGCCCCAGGGAATGGGCAGCCAAGACCAGGTTTTGCGTTGCTATACCCGTATCCAGTGGTGGATTGGCAATACCCCTGGAATCCGCCAGCACATGGATCACAACAGGTGCACCCCATGTTATTGAGCCCCCTACCTGTTTTACCTTCTCTATGGCAGCAATGGGCCTCTGGTCCATCTCGTTTACCATGAAATAGCTGCTCAAGGTAATTGCAATGTCCCTCCACTTGTCCTTTCCCGCATACATCCACTTGATCATGTCCAGGAGCTTGGCACACTGCCGGTCTACCTTGTCAATCACATCTCTATTTGTTACAACAACAAACTTGCAGGGCTGCCCGTTACCTGACGAAGGTGCAAATCTGGCAGCCTCTATTATACGGTCAATTAGTTCTTTGGGCACAGGCTTTTTCCTAAAAAGCCTAATGCTCCTTCTCCTATAAATCACCCTCTCTACTTCCGTGAGTTCCTTTTCAATATCTCCGAAATCCCTTTCAATGTCTTTCTCGCCAAACGGCATGGGACCTCGCATCTCTCCAACCTTGTCATCAGGGGTTTTGTACCTGCCATAGAGGACTCTGTATTCACCCCTCATCCTTATTGCCTTGGTAGGACACACCGCCTCGCAGTTATTGCATGCTATGCAGGCGAGGTCCATGCCCTTAAACCCTGTTGCATAAGGCATCCTCTTTTCTTCGTCCCATTGCAGGCACGATGTGGGACAACTTTCAGCACACAGCTTACAATGTACGCATTTCTCTGGATCAAATTCAAAGTTAGGGAAAATAGTCGGGGGAAGATGGGCATTTGTGTACCTCTCAAGGATCGCAAAGACCTTATCTTCTATCATGATATATTTCTCCTTTTTTGTTCATCTTTATTTCTCAATATGTGTTCAATTTTTGGTCTATTGACCTAGATGAAATCACCGTACCTGTATACATTTGGGGCATCTTTTCTGAATTCCTCCCTTAAAATACGATCAAGGTTTTTTTCCGAAGCTGTCTTGGGTATTTCATCCACGACCTGGATGTAGGAGGGCACGGCATTTTTCTCCAGACTGTCTGCAAGCACACTGAACATCCTTTTTATATTGATTTCCTTGCCCTCGCTAGGAACAACGGCAGCCACTATATCGCTCTCGCCTGGCGCACCACTCTCAGCAGGTATTCCGTAAACGCATACATCCGTGACCTCAGGCTGCTCGCTCAATATCTTCTCTATGTACTCGGGTTGAATGAAATCTCCCTGTCTCCTTAGGCCACCACCCTTCCTGAAGTCAAAATAGAAGCAACCGTCCTCGTCCCTGTGGCACATGTCTCCTGATCTCTGCCAGCCTCCCCTTGTCTTTTCCTTGGATGCCTTCTTATTGCCATAATACTCAACCTCTGCCTTACCCTGAACCGGCCTGAATATAAGTTCACCAATCTCGCCTGGTTCGCACTCCGAGTCGTCTTCCCTTACTATCTTCATCTCGTATATGCCCTCAGGGGGTTTTCCAAAAGAACCTATCGGGCATTCACCGGGTGGGTTGTGTGCAAAGCCACCTTCTACAGCACCATACCATTCATGTATCTTCACATTAAATCTCTGTTCAAACTCTCTCCATATGGCCTGAGGCGTGCCTGCACTTATTACAACCCTCACAGGATTATCCTTGTCATCAGGC
>QMLJ01000202.1 GCA_003643935.1 Deltaproteobacteria bacterium
ACATGGCGGTAATAATAGGTGCAGGACCATTTATGGTCATGGACACACTGGTAAGGGGTGAACACAGGTCAAAACCCGCATAGAGACGCTTCATGTCATCCAAGGTGCATACACTAACCCCACTCTCGCCAATCTTACCGAATATGTCCGGCCTCTCGTCAGGATCCTCCCCATACAAGGTAAGGCTATCAAAAGCGGTGCTAAGTCTTTTTGCCTCATCATACCTGGTAAGGTAATGAAACCTCTTGTTTGTTCTCTCTGGCGTACCTTCTCCTGCAAACTGTCTTCTGGGTTCTTCCCACTCGCGCCTGAACGGGAAGACACCTGCGGTGTACGGAAACCTGCCGGGCAGGTTCTCTTTTCTCAGCCACCTATATGTTTCAACATCACTACGAAACCCAGGTAGTGCTACCTTCGGTATATCCAGGCCAGAAAGAGATTTCCTCCTGAGCTCAACCCTGTTTTTTATACCCCTTACCTGATAGGTGTAAACATCCTTTGAAAACCTCTTTCTCTCTCTTTGCCAGTGATTCAAGATGGATGTATCTTCTTTACCAAGCCCTTGCTGCAGTTCATCAAACTTCTTCTTTAACTCCTTCTTCAGGCTAGAATCCTCGACCTCATCGAGTGCAACTTCTATGGCCTTCGACCTCTCCAGCACGTCCATTACCTTCTCTGTATGCCTGTGATATGCCCTTACAGCGTCTGCAATCTCTCTAAGATAATGTCCTCTGCCCTTTGGTATTATGCTCTCCGTTACCACAGAGGAAGATTCAGTGGGTATGTCCGGTAATTCCAGGTCAGATAAGGCCCTCTGTTTGAGCAACCCCATGAGGTACCGAAATAGGGTCGAAGTGCCCTTGTCATTGTACCTGCTTGCCACTGTAGCGAATATAGGTAAATCATGGTCACTGGCATCAAACATGGCATGGTTTCTTCTGTACTGCTTTCTTACATCCCTTAACGCATCCATGGAACGTTCATGGTCAAACTTGTTAAGTACTACAATATCAGCAAAATCGAGCATGTCTATCTTCTCAAGCTGTGAAGGTGCACCGTACTCGCTTGTCATGACATACATGGAGACATCGCTTACCTGAGTTACCGCTGCATCGCCTTGACCTATACCGCTGGTCTCAAGCAAGATAAGATTAAAACCCGAGGCCTTCAGGACAGCCAAGACATCGTTTATGCAAAGAGGGATCTCCACCTGGGCATCCCTGGTGGCCATGGAGCGCATGTACACCCTCTTGTTATTTATGTAGTTCATCCTGACCCTGTCTCCGAGAAGGGCACCGCCGCTCTTTCTTCTGGTAGGATCCACCGAGACTATAGCAAGTGTCTTCTCTGGGTAATAATAGAGGAATCTCCTTACAATTTCATCAATCAGCGAGCTCTTACCACTGCCACCAGTTCCGGTTATGCCCACCACGGGTATGTTTACACTTGATGCCAGATGCTTGATTTCCTGACCTAGTTCCAACAAGTCACCTTGAAATCCACCATGTCCCGACTCAACAAGGCTTATAATCCTGCCTATGACAACCGGATCCCTTTGTTTTAATCCAAAGAGGCCATCTCTAACCTTGGGGATCTTGACCTTGCGGGCAATGGAGACCATGTGATCTATCATGCCCTTGAGGCCCATCCTCCTACCATCCTCAGGGGAATATATCTTAGTAACACCGTATGCCTCAAGTTCCCTCATCTCCTCCGGAATAATAACACCGCCTCCTCCTCCAAATACCTTTATGTGCGCGCAGTCCATTTCCTTCAAAAGATCGACCAGGTATTTAAATGTCTCCATGTGACCGCCTTGATAAGAGCTCAAGGCTATGGCATGAGCGCATTCCTGGACAGCTGCATCTACTATTTCCGGCACACCCCTATTGTGGGCCAGGTGTATGACCTCTACCCCGGCATCCTGGAGCAACCTCCTTATAATATTTATGGTTGCGTCGTGCCCGTCGAAAAGGGATGTTGCTGTAACAAATCTAAGATTGTCTCTCATGACAGATTTACCATTGCTCATATGTTAATTCTCCTTAGCCAGGGCAATGCTTACACTGCATTACTCCTAGGCACAACAAGCGTCCTACCCTTGATTTTACCCTTGAGTATATCCTCAATGGCACTGCTCAAGTCATCTAGGCCTATCTCGCTTGCAAGAAGGTCAAGTGTACTTGGTTTCCATTCACCTGATAGTCTATTCCATATCTCAAGTCTAAGGTCCATGGGACATTCCACGGAATCCACGCCATAGAGGCTAATGCCCCTTATTATAAACGGGAATACCGTTGTACAGAAGGACGAACCACCCACCAAACCGCATGATGAGACACTACCCATGTACATCGTGGACTTTAGAATGTACTCCAGTGTCTTTCCACCTACTGTATCCACGGCACCGGCCCATTCTGGTTTCAAGAAGGCCTTGGGAGAATCTGTATCAAGGGTTTCCCTTGGTATGACATCCTTGGCACCTAAGGACCTGAGTAGATCATACTGGTCCCTCTTACCACTACTTGCTGTCACGCTATAGCCAAGCTTCGCCAGTATAGATACAGCTATACTTCCCACACCGCCTGTAGCACCTGTTACAAGAACAGGGCCCCTATCTGGTGTTACACCGCCCCGGATAAGGTGATGTACGCTAAGGGCAGCTGTAAAACCGGCTGTTCCAAGTATCATGGATTCCCTAAGCGTAAGACCTTTTGGTAATGGCACTACCCACGCTGCAGGCACCCTCACATAACCTGCAAAGCCACCATCTGTGTTCATGCCCAGGTCATAGCCCGTAACAACAACCTCGTCCCCTGGTGAAAAATCAGGCACACTACTCTCCTCGACAACCCCGGCAGCGTCTATACCTGGTATGTGCGGGAATTTGCGCGTGACACCCGGGTTGCCCTTTGCAGAGAGTGCGTCCTTGTAATTAAGCGAGGAATAACTGACCCTTATAAGAACATCACCTTGTGGAAGGTGGCTTAGTGGGAGTCTCTCTACACTACCCTTGAATTCGTCCCCATCTTTTTTTACGACATAACCTATAAACATCTTTCCCATAAAGCCCTCCGCTTAAAATACGAATTAAGGTTCATTCTCTTCCATTGAGCCCTTTGCCTTATGTCTTTTAACGGTCCCCGATGTGGCATATCCTTCTTTTACCTGAAGCGGCCTTTGATACATCCTAGGGCTTGCTCCGGGATGTTAGCAATTCGTCCTTAAGGGCTCAAATCCTGCCGCTTCCCCCCTGCTCCGGTCTCCTTAAGCCTTGTCTTCGTACTCCTTGGTTTTCAGTGTTTGTTGGGTTTCGCTAAAGCTCAACCCAACCTACAGCTATAGCCCTATCCCTCGTCAGTGGTCCGTTGTAAAACTCTGCATCTCTTTTGTCCGGCACCTGGTGCGTGGCCCCTGAGGCCTGGTGCATGTTAAAAAAAACTTTAAAAATCAGAAGAATTCCTAACATAGTACCTTACCCATGTCAATTTGTATAACCTAGGCCAGGGGAAGTTATCCCTTGACATACAATATACAGTTTTTTATAGCTTGCTTTTTCCTGGAGGCTTATGAACAGAGAACATGCATGGTTATCCCTTGCCCTCATACCCCATATCGGGCCTGTTACTATGTCCAGGCTGATCGAGGTATTTGGTAATCCCGAGGATGTGCTTAATGCCAACAGGGACAAGCTCGAAGCCCTAACCTTCTTAAGCAATGCACAG
>QMLJ01000203.1 GCA_003643935.1 Deltaproteobacteria bacterium
CTTCACTGTATGTCGGAATTATCATAACTAATCTTTACTTAACCCTGTCCCTCTAGCCTTATTCTACAAAAAAATACCGATATGAACACCCCTGTCCTCTAGCCCGTGATTATTCTGTATCTCGGGTACTTCAAGGTTCCGGTCAGCGTGAACTTTAATCTTCCATCTCTTAAATACGCCTTTAAGGGAAGCCTGGCAAGGATCTGAGGTGCAAATTTTATGTTACCTGTCACGCTTAACCTGGAGCGGCTGATATACCTGCTGAGCCTCAATTGACCACTCAGTGAACCAGACACATCAGGTCCGCTGAACACGCACCTGTCAATAACCAGCGTACCCTTTGCCATGTGTACATCAATGGTCCCATGCCTCAACCTTAAGGTCTCAAGCGGGATCATTGGCATCACCACGGGAATGCCTAGGCCATTTACCACCAAGTGTGCATTACCTGAGGCCTTGTAGAATTGAGCCCTTGTACCCTTCATGGATATACTGCCATCGATCTTCCCTTCCAGCTTCCCGGCCTTGTCGAGAAATCTTGAAAATTCTGAAACATCGAGGTTTTCTATCTCAAGGTCAACCTTTAAATACTTTGTTACCTTCTTTACTGGTATCTGTATATCACCCTTGATACATCCTGTCTTACTCCATGCCTTTATGCCCAGTGCCAGGTTTCCATGAAGGAGATACACTGGAGAAGGTCTAAGGAGAAGATTATCAAACAACGGCTTTTTATCTAGACTTACATCCTTAAGTACCAGGCCAGGTATCAGGCATGGCTTTACTGTCTCTATCTCTACTTGCCTTCCAGTAAAGGAGCTCATGTAGTCTTCTATCCTTGTCTTTATAGAGTCATAAGGAAACCTCATGTAGACAAAAACAACGAGGAGCACTAGTGAATATACCAGCAGCAACAGCCTTTTCCAGAATATTCCCACTTTGGTCCTACCCTCCATAGAAGGCCACCTGCAAAGTCATATCCAGAGTTTTATCCCTATCATTTAGCTTCAGATTAAAACGCTTTATAACAACCGGTCGTGTACACTTCTCCACCCTCTCGAGGAAATTAACCACCTCGCTGTTACTCATGCCCTTTATCTTTAGTTCCACTGATTCCTTTGCTGTATCTCCTGGTGCTGTTATTGGTTTCATGTGGTCTATATTATCCTTTACCCCCACATCACCTGCAATCCCTTCAAGAAAACCAAAGAGCGTGAAATTACCATCCTCCGTACCCTTGCCACCGGAGATAGCGGTCATCATTTTAAGCGTCCTTAGCTCCGAAGAAATCTCATACACCTTCCTGAGCTGTTTCTCCTTTTTGATAATCCCTCGTTCAAGTCTTCTATCCAAGCCAACTAGTGGATTTATTATCCCCACGACCATTAGAAACAAACCCAGAAACAGGGCTCCAAAAACAATAAATATTTTTTCCCTCCTGGCTAGATTCATATACCTTGCTTTCCCTTACTACACATAAGCTTAAACCTGACGAGCTTATTAAGCTTGTCTACATTTGCATAAACGATCTTAACACTGGAGATGTATTTTATCTTTGACACAATCTCTTTTAACTTTTCCACCGTCTTATAGGAGTCTGCAGTGCCTGATATGCTGATACTATCTTGATCCATGCTTAAGTTTTTAAGTGCTATCTCCATGTTTGTAGGAACACTGCCGGAGATATCGTGTAACAACTCTAGCGGGGTCATGACCTGATGCCGTGCTGAACCACTACTCTTTACTACCTGGTCCTTGAGATATCTTTCCATCTGTCCTACAGGTTCAACAATAGGAGTTCCCTTTGGCATAACTGAAACAAATTCCTTTTTAATCTTGTCATCCATCCTGTGTATGAGCTTGGACTTCATGTACACATCAAGACCAAGGCCGGAAAGCCACAACAAGAAAACAAAGGCCAGGAACTTCATCCAGTGCAACACATTTCCCCTGATCTCTTCTATCCTTTTTGTAAATGCAAGTTCATCCTGCCTGAAGTTTATTGCGTCCCTTGTATCTATACCCCTGAGCGCCAGGGAAACCGCCATGAACGATCCTAGCAGCTCATCCATTGCAACATTAACAGGCACGCCTGAGAGCTCCGGGAGTTCTATGGACACACCTAGAGACCTAGAGAGGTGATCCGTGATATCCGACAGGCAAAGGGCATATCCAGTAGGTATTATAACAGTATCTTCTACGTCTATACCTAACCTGGAAAGTATAATACCTATATCCTTTACAAAGCGTTCTGCATGAGGACCTGCATCAAGGACTTCACCTTGCCTTATCAGTTGTTCAACCTCTGCAGCATCTATGGACCTGTCCCTGGAAATCTCATCAACTATTATGCCAAGACCGTAAGGCATGCCACCTAAGTGTTTTATGCTCTTACCGTTTAGTATGCATATCGAGGTATCGTCCCAGCCCATATGCATTACAACATAATGAGTGTCTGATCGAAGATCAAAACAGTTTCTCATACCCGCAACCAGTGCACAGGATGGGGCATCCATTACCTCTGCCTCCAGGCCTGCCTGTCTCACACCCGCTATGCTGGCCTCTATGGCAGGTTCTCTGGCTGAAAGGGCACATAATACTGTCTGACCCGTATCGTCCTTGCCCATTGTGACAAAATCCACGAAAAGTCTTCCCTCAGCCTGGGGTAAGAGTCCCTCGACCTCTGGTACAAGCGTCTCTGCTATCTTCTTTTTATCACTGAAAGGCCTATGTAACACCCTGTACATTAGGTTCCTTTCTGGCACACATGCTATGCACGTATCAATACTCATGCCCAGTGTTTGTATAAGCCTTTTCATATCATCCACCAGGCCGCTGGAAGGGGATTCATCATGACCCTCAAGATCACGCCATACCTTTACAACCTTCTCCATGGTCACCTCGGTCAAGGTTGACCTCACCACGCACGCCTGAATGCTGAGCCTATCCCAGTAAAATCCTATTGTCTTTCTGGCCATATTACTTTACCCTGCGTTCAGTGAATCTTGTAATACACCACCTTGGGTGTGCCGCTACTACGATCGATTATCGCCGTCAGCACTAGGTTGGCACCTGAGGGCATACTTGCTGTTACTTCTACCTTGAAACGCTTACTCTTGACCGTGATCAGGTCATCAACCTGGGACGAGGTAACAGAATGCATCTCTTTATTGGCATCTTCAATGCTCTTGTATGGGCGATGATCCATTATATCCTCGACATCTGCATCATCAATATCGTCTGAAAGGGACATAAGAACCTCCTTGGAAGCTGTATTTATGTTAATCTTGCCACCTGTCCCAACGGTTATGTACTTGGATATACCTTCATAGTCCTTGGTACCATAAAAATACTCTTTTTTCATACCCTTTACCAGTAATATCTCTTCAATAGTGTCCATGTTACGGTTCTTGCACACGTAGGGTCTATCAAGTGCCTGGTAAAAGTCGTCTTCTGCACCCCCAAGATCTGTAGGTTCACCATCAGGATCAAGCCAATCTATGATGGCATCTATAAGGTCATTGATTTCGTCTTCAGTGATATCTATATTTAGTATACCAAAAAGGCGCTTCAGCTGTTCTATCCTGATATTATTAGGCTCTCCATCTTCTTTTACAAGGCTATTGATGTCTATCTTTGAGCATTCGTCTGTGATTTCACCCACAAACACAGGCCCATCCAGAAATGCACTTGAAGCCGCC
>QMLJ01000204.1 GCA_003643935.1 Deltaproteobacteria bacterium
CCTCAGGCGAAAAAGACTGGTAAAGACTAGCAAACAACCCGGAAAGACACGAAGCGTAAACTTCTTTCGTGTTGATTTTAAGGGCAATCCATCCCTTTATATGGTTGATCTCCCAGGTTACGGCTATGCAAGGGTCTCTAAAAGCTCCAAGGAAGAATGGGTACATGTTATTAACAGCTATTTTGAAGAGACAAAAGACCTAAGGCTGGTGTTTCTCCTGATGGATATAAGGAGGGATCTAAGGGATGAAGAGTTTTATGCGCTTGAGATGGCAAGGAATATAGGCACTCCCTGTATCCTTGTTGCAACAAAGGCAGACAAGGTTGGCACTTCCATGAGGAAAGGCAGGATTCTAGCTATAGAACGGACATCGGGTATGCGACCTGTTGCATGTTCTGCCCTTACTGGCTTAGGCCTGGATATACTGTGGAAGGCAATACTTGACTCAACCCGTAAAAACAAGGCCAAGTCTACTTAGCATCACATGCCCTTCCAATTTTCCCTCTCCTTGTTGAGGAAATATTGGACCTCCTCTTCACTCATCTGCTTTACCTCTATATCAACATCCGCACCGATCTGTTCAAGAGGCCTTTTCAGGCTTGAGATGAGGTAGTCGAGGATTGGAATATTAGGGAAGGGTATCATGAGCTTCATGCTCACGCGGCCTTTTTCTACCACTATATCCTTCACCATCCCGAGTTCCACAAGGCTCAGGTTGATGGCAGGATGCATGACTTCAGATATAATCTTCTTTACTTCATCTTCCTTTAACATGAATCCTTCTACCCCCTTTATGTTATGATTTGTTATTAGCCTTAACGCATTTGCGCCCTTAGTGCCCGGGTAATATCTTTCTGCCAGACTTCATTGGCCAAAAATATCTATTTTAAATAAAGCATCTTTATGCTAAATAAGCAAGTATGGGACATGATTCCATAATTAGCCTTTTGATCCTTCTTGCTGTATTTTTCATCGTGCCCTACATACTGAAATATTTGGGCCAGTATACACTTGGAAGCAGGCAAAGACCAGAGGAAACACCTCCCCAGGGGCATGAATATGAAGATGATGCCCAGAGGTTAGACGAGCCACTGAACAAAGTAGAAATACATCAAGATACAGAGGATTACGAGCGGATGACAAGGAAGTCTATCATCCAGAACAAGCCCATAAAGCCCAGATGGTTTTAAATAAAGGGAAAGGTAATCCAGGTATAAGGTTCTTACTGGGTATTTTCATAATAGCCCTGTCAATATACCTTTTCTATGTCAGCATGGCGAGACAAAACTCCCCTGAGCTATTCCTTGTTCCCCATCCAGCGTCTGAGATAGCCTATGAATGCCGTACGGTAAGATCTTTAAGACTTGAGGTATGCATACCTGGATCTATGTCCAGCACTACAGCAAAAGACGGTACTATTAATTTTTATTCTATTGAACCCAACATAAGGGGTTCAATCAAACTATATAATAAACTGCCGGGAGAATGCGAGTGGAAGGCGTCACTTAAGAGTCCTTTTGTAAGGATGTTCATCGGGAATGTGGATAAACTGGATCCTTTTGAACTTATGTTAAAACTGCTTTACCGCAGGTGGAACCCAACGCTCATGGGTCCCAAGTCACGGCTGATGCCCAAGTGGATGAAAGGGTCACCCGGTGCCTGTATACTGTTGCCACCGGTATCAAAGGCAATAGTGTTTTATTCGCATGAGAGAAGTATTGGTATGCGTTTCTATAAGAGAGCAGTGGCCGTATTATCAATTACAGGAGATATGGACAAGAATATCGTAATAGGTATCATCGATTCAGTGAAACCAGCTTAGCTAGTAACAAATGGCTTTATAGATACGTAAAAATAACGGGGCTGAGTTATTTGCCCAGTATCTTATCGAGGACCTCTTTGAGGTCCTTCATATAAAAGGGTTTTGCTATAAAGGCGTCGGCACCCTTGGAGAATGCAAGCTTTTCAGCCTCTTTTACACTTAGACCTGTCATTAGTATCACGGGTGTGCCGGGCCAACGGTTTTTGATTTCCATCATCAGCTGGAACCCATCCATGCCTGGCATGCTTATATCAGAGACAACTGCGTCCACCGGGAGCTTATCCATTATATCCAGTGCAGAATGACCAGCAATAGCGAATGATACCTCATAGCCAAAATTTTTGAGGAAATCAGAGATCACCCTTACCATGTCCCTCTCATCATCTACGACCAATACTCTCTTTACCTCAGCCATCTTTACCACCGGTAATATCAATGACCTCGTAGTCTGTTAAAGATGCATATCTCTTTGTCTCGGCCGTGGTCAGCTTTGCCAGTTTCTCCATGACCTTCTTTATACTGAAGATCTGTTTTTCCATTGTTGAAAGGGATTCCTTAATTGATGGATTGCCGGTCAGCTCTGGTTTTAATCTCAGGATTTCTATATTCCCGAGAATAATATTAAGAGGTGTATTTATCTTGTCAGAGAGAGTTACTGCAACCTTGGCAATAGTACCGACCTCTTGCAATCTTTTCTGCTCTTCCCCGTAGTGCTGCATCTCGAGACCCCTCTTTACCCTGATAAGAAGTTCCTTTTCGTCGCATGGTTTGAGGAGGTAGTCATAAACGCCGAGCCTTAGGGCAGCCACTGCTGTTTTTATGGAACCATAGCCGGTTATTACTATTACTATGGTTCTTGGGGATATTACCTTGACATTCTCCAGGAGATCCAGGCCGTCCATCCCTTCCATAACCAGGTCGGTAAGTATGAGGTTGTACTGCTTCTCGTACAATGCCTTTAGGGCGTCTTTGCCTGATGAAACCTCGTCTACCTCGTACCCGTTTGATTTGAGTATGTTAACAAGGGAGTAGCGTACTATCTCTTCGTCATCTACAACAAGTATGCTTTTCTTGTTTGTGCCCATGCTGCTCATGATAGCCTCTGCCTGACAACGTTTAAGAGTTCCTTTATGCGAAACGGTTTCTTGAGGAAGGGTAGCCCTGTTTCCTCCAGGAACTTCCTAACCTTCATGTCATAGGTATCACCCGTTACAAATATAAATTTCTCCTTTAGCCCGGCATCGATCTTAAGGACCTGATGATAAAAATCCATACCATTCATCTCAGGCATCCTTAGGTCAGATATCATGAGGTCCCACTTGTAATCATTGAGATGATCAAGGGCATCTTTTCCGTTGACAAAACAGGCCACGTTGAACTCCGGGCTCAAGACATCAACCATAAGAGACATAAGGTCTTTCTCGTCCTCTACCAGCATGATAACGGGTTTCGCCCTGCCCTTTGAAGGTTTTAGCTTGCCTTTACTCGATTGGTACAGCGGTTCAAGTTCATACTCCTGTTCTCCTCCGCTGCCTGTGTAGGCTGGTAACCTTATCCTTGCACATGCACCGTGGTCCGTGTTTTCTAGCGTTATATCTCCGTCATGGTCTTGTATTATACCGTAACATATACTCAATCCGAGGCCTGTTCCTTTGCCCTGGGATTTTGTTGTAAAGAACGGGTCAAAAATCTTGCTCGTAATTTCCCTTGGTATACCTGGACCGGTATCCTCTATTTCTATATTGACGAAATCGTTATCCGACGATGCCCTTATTGTTATGTTCCCGCTCTCCTCCCCGATGGCGTCAATGGCATTGTTGATAAGGTTTACCAGGACCTGCTCCATGCAATCCATGTCACCCA
>QMLJ01000205.1 GCA_003643935.1 Deltaproteobacteria bacterium
CGAAATCGTATATCCAGGGATTTATTAATAATGCCTTTTTACCTCTCATAAAGCATGTCCCGATACATGATAGGCGTTCTTAATGCTTGGATATGTAACCCATGAGGAAATCTGTTATTCCTTTTATGTCATCAAAGAAAAAGCACGGTATACTGCAATCAATCTTTGTGTCTGATACAATGGCAATAAAATTCTCGTCTGGTCTTTCCACACTTAGAGGGGTGGTGTTATTACCTTTCCTGAAGACCTCTATCTTCTTAAAAGGTCCTTCCTTAAACCCCTCAATTATAACGATGCCAGCATCTTGAGAGGCCAGAGATATTATATGATTTATTTCCGCAGGCTTATTTTCGTACATGTAGAGAAATTGATCTGTGAAGAGCATAACCCTGTCAGCCCCGCTCTGAACGAACCTCCAGGAATCCTTCCCCTCTCTATCGATCTGGACCTCTGAGCTATATTTAGAGTGCTTTATAACAGAGACCTTTATATTCCTCTGCTTCAGCTCCTTTATTAAGCCTTCAATGAGCGTGGTCTTACCGCTTTTGGATTCTCTTGCAACAAAGGATATAATGTTAGTTGTATCTAGCTCCATTGATAAGTCCTTTTTTGATATTTCTTTGTGGAAATATCATGAATCTATAAATCCAAAGTATATCCGTGTAAACACAAAATTGATCGGATATCTGTAGTTTATAGATTACATCTTGCCTTGTTAAAAAAACCTTGCCTTATCATATTGGCCTTTGCTATAAGACGATGACTGCGGGGCGTAGCGCAGGCTGGCTAGCGCACCTGCCTTGGGAGCAGGGGGTCGGAGGTTCAAATCCTCTCGCCCCGACCAGTGCAGGTACAAGGGCGCCTGTAGCTCAGTTGGATAGAGCAACGGACTTCTAATCCGTAGGTCGGGCGTTCGAGTCGCCCCAGGCGCGCCAAGATATGGGCAGTTATGGTGAGTGTAGCTCAGTTGGTAGAGCACATGGTTGTGGCCCATGTGGCCGAGGGTTCGAGTCCCTTCACTCACCCCAAGTAAGCGCCCGTAGCTCAGTTGGAAAGAGCGTCGGACTTCGAATCCGCAGGTCGGGCGTTCGAGTCGCCCCGGGCGTGCCAGGCTGTAATTATGGGCCATTAGCTCAACTGGTAGAGCAACGGACTCTTAATCCGTAGGTCGAAGGTTCGAGTCCTTCATGGCCCACCAGATATACGGGCCCATCAATGCATGGGCCCTTTTTGATTTGGCCAGTGGCAGGAGTTTTTGTTTCCATGGATGCCCACATATACATTCACATACCTTTTTGTCTCTCCAAGTGCAGGTACTGTGCATTCTCATCCGTTGTATCAAAAGACATCCCTGAAGAAAGATACATCAGTGCCTTACTTAAAGAGGCTGCTCTATGCAGGGAAAGGGGCATATTTCCATCAGGCTTGATCGAAACACTTTATATAGGTGGAGGTACGCCTACGCTCGTTACACCATCCAATATAAAAAGATTGATAGATGGTCTGAGGGGAATATGGTCTTTTTCAGAAAGTGCCGAGGTAAGTGTTGAAGCAAACCCAGTGACACTTGATGCTAATTATGTGATAGAACTTAAGAAGACTGGTATCACCAGGGTTAGCATGGGAGTTCAGACCTTCTCATCAAGACTTCTTTCATACCTTGGGAGGATTCACACTCCTGAAAGGTCTATACAAAGCTTCCGTTATCTTAGGGAAGCTGGGTTTGATAACATAAACATTGATCTTATCTTTGGAATACCAATAGAGAAGCAAGAAGAACTTGATGCAGACCTAGACTGGATTGAGATGCTAGAGCCAGAACATGTCTCTGCCTATTTGCTTGAACATGAGCCTGGGACATGGTTTGCGGACGTCACACCTTGTGATGAGGACAGTGTTATTGGCTTTTTTTCCAAGATTGAGGATCGCCTGAGAGGTATGGGTTTTATTCACTACGAGATATCCAATTACGCAAGGCCAGGGTTTAAGTGCAGGCATAACTTGGCATACTGGAAATACAGGCCGTATCTTGGTCTTGGTGCTTCCGCTGTATCCTGTGTTAGAGAGGGCACGAGATGGAGAAATATCAAGGATCCATACGAGTATATGGTGAGGATCGAAAAGAACATAAGTCCGGTCGAATATGTTGATAACTTTAGTGCTGACGAGATACTCTTTGAGAAGAGATTTTTATCCTTAAGGACAGCCCAAGGTATAGATATACATGACATGCCTAAAAACGTGCCGCCGAGCCTCTTCAATATAAAGGGCTCCAGGGCGGTCCTCACAAAAGAAGGCATGCTTGTCTCCGACGAGATATTTTCTATGCTTTAAAGACTGCCCCTTATTTTTGCCTGACCAAACTTCTATTGACAATTGTACTCGCTTAGGGTTATAAAAATGAGGATTCATTCATAGACATAAGGAGGGTATTATGGGTAGTTTGTGGTTTGACGAAAGAAACGCAGCGTTTCTGATGTTTGAGCTTTTCAATCTCGAAGATCTTCTTGGAAAGCCACCTTTTGAGGATCATTCAAAGGATATGCTTGACATGGTTCTGAACGAGGCAATCAAGTTGATGGAAAATGAAGTTGCTCCTACCTATCCTGACGAGGTTCAGGGTAAACCTGTTGAGGCCACATTTGAGGATGGCGTGGTAAAGGTTCCCGAGGCCTATCACAGGTTATGGAAACTTTACTTTGAGGGTGGGTGGACAACACTTTCCGAGAGCTATGAGGTAGGCGGCCAAGGGTTCCCTTACACATTGAGCGGGATTGTGATGAGCATATTCACGGCCAGCAACATGGCATTCATGATGTATCCAGGGCTTACTCATGGTGCTGCAAAGCTTATCGAGGTGTTTGGTACAGAGGAACAGAAAAAGATTTTCCTGGAGAATATGTACACAGGTAAGTGGGCTGGTACAATGTGCCTTACAGAGGCAGGCGCGGGTTCTGATGTTGGGGCATTGAAAACAACGGCAAAGAGAAATCCAGACGGTACGTATTCTATCACTGGGACAAAGCAGTTCATATCAGCAGGTGATCATGATCTTACGGAGAACATAATTCATCCAGTATTGGCTAGAATAGAAGGAGATCCCCCGGGAACAAAGGGTCTTTCTTTGTTTATTGTGCCTAAATACAAATTAAACCCGGATGGAACAACAAGCGGTGAATCAAACGATGTTGTAACAGGTAACATTGAAAGAAAACTGGGTATACACGGGAACGCTACATGTACACTGAACTTTGGAGAAAATGGTAACTGCACGGGCTATCTGCTAGGCCAGGAGCGGGAAGGCATAAAGATAATGTTTCACATGATGAATGAAGCAAGGCTTGAGGTTGGTATGCAGGGTCTTGGACATGCGTTGGCCTCGTATCTTCATGCGGTTGACTATGCAAAAGAAAGGTTGCAGGGCCCTCACATAAGCAAAATGAAAGACCCCACTGCTCCAAGAGTACCTATAATACAGCACCCTGATGTCAGAAGGATGCTGCTCTTCATGAAGTCAATGGCAGAAGGACTGATGGCCCTTGATATCTATACGTTCTATTGCTTTGACAGGAGGGAGGCGGCAGCGACTGAAGAAGAGAAGGATAAGTGGCAGGGTATAATAGAGGTGCTTACCCCCATATGCAAGGCATATTCCTCTGATATGGGCTTTAGGGTTAC
>QMLJ01000206.1 GCA_003643935.1 Deltaproteobacteria bacterium
TATACCTTCTTTGTCCAAGCAGATTGTTTTGGACCAGAATATCTTTGTACCCAAGTATCTCGTGCGATGTTCCCTGGGCCACAATCTTGTGATTCTCCCCAAGTACGTATATCTTATCTGCAACAGACTCTGCCACGCTCAGGTCATGTATGGCAATAACAAGGGTCTTGCCTTTTTCTGCCAGGGACAGGAGGAACTTTATCATCCAGTCCTGTGTGCGTGGATCCAGATTTGCCGTGGGTTCGTCCAGAAGCCAAACGTCTGGGTCAAGTGAGAGAAGCGATGCCATGGCCACCTTTTTCTTCTCACCTTCGCTCAACATGTATGGTGCCCTGTCTTTGAGGTTTTCTATGCCCAGGGCATCCAACGCAGAGTACACCCTTATCATAGCCTCTTCTCTGTCCATCCCCATGTTAAGGGGTGCGAATGCCACCTCGTCCAGCACCGTTGTTGAGAAGAGCTGTACGTCAGGGTCCTGGAATAGCAGGCCCACCTTTTTTCTAAAGGCAAATGCAAATGACTCCTCCTGGAATTGTCTCTCTGAAAGTTCTGTGCCAAGTGCCTTTATCACACCTTTTGAGGGGAAATACAGCCCATCCATGATCTTAAGGAGCGTTGACTTACCAGACCCGTTTGTCCCCATTATGGCGATACTCTCCCCGGGCATAACAGTAAGGTCTATGCCCCTGAGTGCCCTAACTCCCCCGGGATAGATGTACTCCACGTTGCTAAGTTCAAATATAGGTTCATTCATCTCCAGGCAAACTCCAGGAATATCGCTATGATTATAACACCGGATACAAATGCTGCCCACAGCACGTCCTTTGGCCCAAGCGAGAAGTCGTCTAGTATTTGTACCTGACCATTCCAGCCTCTTGAAAGCATGGCAAGGTAAACCTCGTTACTTAGGTGGTATGACCTTCCCATGAGGAAGGCCAGCCTAGAGGATATCCAGCATTGTTTCTCTCTTGTGCCCGTGCGGCCTACCGTGCGGCTTCTTCTTGCAAGAAACATGTTTTCAGCCAGCCTCAAGAGTAGAAAGATATACCTGTATGTCATGCCAAGTATTAGTATAAAGACCTTGGGTAACCTTAGTGCGGCCATTGCCTTTAAAAGCCTTGTCCATCCAGTAGTAAGTAAAAGGAGTATTGCAAAAGATGCAGAGGTGGCGACCCGGGCTACCAGCAGTATTGCCCCGGATAGTCCCTGTTTTGTGATGTATATATCTTTTGGTAGGTGCACAGGACCGATGCCAGGTGCATGCCTAAAGGATGCAAATACGAGAACAGGGTCCCCTGGCGTGATGAAATTGAACATGGCTGGTAAGACAATGATACCCGTAAATATTGGTATGAATATCCATACCCTCTTTATAAAGAAACCAGTTGGTATCCTGGACAGAGATGCAAGCACAAGGCTTAGCAGGTAAAGTCCTAAAAGGGTCTCTGTGTGATGTGTTAGAGATGCACCAAGTATTAGAACGAAGAATGTGATAATCTTGGTACGGGGGTCAAGGTTTTGCAGAAGGCCAGGCTCACTAGCATAGAGGTCTGCTAACACCGTCCTTTCCAAGGTATTGGTGAAGTCGGACAGTGTTCTTGCAACAAAGTCCTTTCTCTTGATCCTGTAACCTAGCTTCAGGGTTAGAATGTCTGGGCTTGCATTGTTATGCTTGCCAGCTGTCAGGTCCATGGACTTATTGTTCAGCCCTGTTCGCGAGGACTTTTCCAATACCCCATGTAATAATGAGTATAAGGGCTATGCCCAAGAAGGCTGAAAGTACATAGCCAGTCACTTCGCCAATGCCAGGTACACCATAGTCAGGCAGGGGTGCCTTCCACAGGTCGCTGAACCTTGCAAGTCCCTGGGGCACATAGCCAAGCATCTTGGAGAATTCCTCAGCCCCCCACTCGCCCCATGCAGTGCCTGATGCCATGAGGCCGATGGGTGAAAGTAAGGCAAGTATACAGAGACCAAACCATAATTTTTTGATACCTTTCATGATCGCACCCCCTTACCGACCCTTAATGCCATAATAACTGGCATGGTCTTTTGCAAAAATGCTATTGCACCAGCTGTTACAACCATCTCTGCAATTCCTGCAACGGTGAGGTGTGCAAGCATCATGGCAGGGATTGCCTGGGTTAGACCGTACGGGCAGTATAAGGGAGCGCCACTTGAGGTGTGAAACAGTAATGGCTGTATACCAAATTCAATGGCTGCACACAGGCTTGCTGCATTTATACCCGCGTAGCTGCCTATGGCTCCACCAAGCCAATGGCGCCATGAGCCTGAGGGCGCATTGGCACATATGGCCCTGTATACCGCAAACCCCACGAAAGGTAGCACAATTGCCATGTTGAAACAATTTGCGCCAAATGCCAGTATGCCACCATCACCAAAGAATATGGCCTGCACCATCAGTGCAATGGATACGCCTAGTGTAGCTGCCCATGGTCCTAGGACTATTGCCATCAATGTACCTCCGACGGCATGGGCCGTAGTCCCATCAGGTACAGGTATGTTGAACATCATGATCACAAATGAAAACGCCGCAAATATAGACAGGAGAGGTACCATCCTTGTTGTAAGCACCTGCTTTACCTTTTTTGTAGCCCTGTACCAGAATGGTGCAGCTACAGCATACATAACTGCACAGGTCGATGGACTCAAGTATCCGTCCGGTATATGCATATTATCACCCCTTTCTCAAGATATCTTTTTTTTTTATGTTACTATTTATGTTACTATTCCTAATATAGCGTTACACTTCGTTATAGGTGATCATCTTTTTTACATGCCTGGCCAAGGCTATCATCAATCCTCGCTATATGTTCCATATTTAATTGCCTCTTTATTTGAAGCCAAGGGGGCTTATAGCCTAAAGCTAGAAGTCGATCTGTGCCCTTGTGCCGAGTATGGATATATCGTCTGCATGGGCGTTGCCGCCTGCGTTTGCTATCCACTGGTAGTCTAAGGTTAAGGCAAGGCGTTCACAAAGGGTATACCTGTAGTACAACTCTGCGTATTCCTCATCATCTGGATCTGTATTTGCCCTCTTAAAGTCATCTGTTAGTAGGATCCTGCCATAGCCTATGCCAATGGCATCATCGGACCTCTTCCAGGGTAAACCCTTTAACTCCATACCGGCTGTCCAGAGCCTGTCAAAAGGTATCATCTCCCATTCGCTCCCATTCCACAAGGAGAGATCATCGTCTGTCTGGCTGTACCTTGCAAAAGCCGTGATATTATCCGAGAACTCCTGGTCAATGCTCACCCCCCAGCCCCTCTGCTCATCATGTGCTAGGGGATCATTGTAGCTTTCGCTTGCAATGCCCTGGTAATGGTTTTTTAGGTGATTCCTGTTGTCAAGCCATGCATACACGCGGTAATTACCCCTTCTGCCCTTTATAACTGGTTTAAAGCTTACCTGGCATGCCATGAAACCATGGTCAAATATGTCCTCCCAGTTGTCATCCTCTACAGAAGCACCAATGAGCCTTAGCTCAACAAGGTCAACCGGCGAGAAACTCAACATGAATGCAGGGCAGTAGAAGTTGTCAGGCTCGGGCACTGTAAGCCCCATGCTCTTCACGAATATGTTGTTTAAGAACTGTGTTGTCTCGTCGCCA
>QMLJ01000207.1 GCA_003643935.1 Deltaproteobacteria bacterium
AATTCCCTCCTTGGTGTTCCCGTTCCCCACAGCACAACGTGGTTTTTACCTTCTACCTTTGCATCGTGGAATTTCCGTATAAGTGCAGGCAACACGTGCGATGTTTTTAAGTCAAAGTTGTCATTTGGACCGTACAGGTTTGTGGGCATGACCGATATAAAGTTTGTACCGTACTGCTCGTTATAGTACCTGCAGAGCTTTATTGCTGCTATCTTTGCAATGGCGTAAGGCTCGTTGGTGGGCTCAAGCTTTCCACTCAACAGGTATTCCTCCTTCATGGGCTGCGGTGCATACTTGGGATATATGCAGGATGACCCCAGGTTGAGGAGCTTCTTTACCCCGTACTTGTAGCTAGTATTTATCACGTTTGCAGCGATCATTATGTTATCGTATATGAACTCTGCCTTGTAGGTGCTGTTGGCAAGGATCCCTCCCACCCTGGCAGCAGCCAGGAACACGTATTCAGGCCTCTCTTTCTCAAAGAATGCCTCCACGTCTTCCTGCCTGGTAAGGTCAAGCTCTGAGTGTGAACGCACAACCAGGTTATTGTAACCCTCTTTTTTGAGCCTCCTCACAATGGCCGACCCCACCAGCCCCCTGTGGCCGGCGATGTAAATCTTGGCAAGTCTGTTTTTCATAATCTCTCCGTTCTGTTATTGATGCTTAATGTACGAATCTTAAAAGACGAGGTATAAGGTATAGGGTATAAGGTACAAGGTTTCATCCTATTCTGGCCTTGATAAGTCCGGTCAGCATGCCTGAAATAGCTTGGCATTCTTTGTATATGTGTAGAAATTGATCCTTTGTGAGATATCCTATTTCATGGGCAATAATAGCTTGTGTTAATACCTCTGCAGTAGAACCCTTTGCAATGTAGAAAAATTTAATAGATTGCTTGTTTGAACCTAATTCGTCTCCTTCTGCTATATTACTCGGGATGGAGACAGCGGCCCGTCTAATCTGCTCTCGCAAGGCAAAGTCTTTTTTAAATCCACCATCATTTGTGAGCTTGTAGAGGCAAATGACTAGTTCTTTAGATTTTTCCCAGACATTAAGCTCATGAAAATCTCCCATCAACTATACCCTACACCTTTTACCCTATACCTTATTTTTCCCCGACGCCTGGCGCCTAATCTCATTCATTATGCTCCGTAATCCTGTACCCGCTATCCAGGCACAATAGGTCCTTCTTCGCCTCCTCCATGTCGTGTGCCACCATCTCTTTTATCATGTCTTCAAAGCTTATCTCTGGCTTCCACCCGAGCTTATCTCTTGCCTTTTCAGGATTACCCAGGAGTGTCTCTACCTCGGTTGGCCTGAAATAGCGTGGGTCAACCATGACCACGCTATCCCCTTGCCTTGGTACCACTTCTTCATCACCAAGCATCACCTCTGCAACCACCCCCTGCTCATTAACACCGATTCCCCTCCATTCCAGTCTTATACCCACCAGGGAGAAGGCCAGCTCGCACAGCTCCCTCACCGAGTGCTGTATACCTGTTGCTATAACATAGTCATCGGGTTCGTCCTGCTGTAGGATCAGCCACTGTGCCTTTACAAAATCCCTTGCATGGCCCCAGTCCCTCTTTGCATCCAGGTTGCCTATGTAGAGCCTTTTCTGAAGGCCGAGTGCTATCCTGCTTGCGGCACGCGTCACCTTTCTCGTCACAAAGGTCTCGCCCCTTAAAGGGGATTCGTGGTTGAAAAGAATGCCGTTACACGCGTACATGCCATATGCCTCCCTGTAGTTCACCGTGATCCAGTATGCATACAGCTTTGCAACACCGTATGGGCTCCTGGGATAAAAAGGTGTGTTCTCATCCTGCGGTATCTCCCTCACCTTGCCGTAGAGTTCGCTCGTGGATGCCTGGTAGAACCTGGCCTTTTTCTCCATGCCAAGGATCCTCAGGGCCTCCAGCACCCTGAGCGCACCCAGGGCATCGGACTGGGCCGTGTACTCGGGCGTCTCAAAGGATACCTGCACGTGGCTCTGCGCACCCAGGTTGTATATCTCGTCGGGCTTAACCTCCTGGATTATCCTTATGAGGTTGGTGGAGTCTGTCAAGTCTCCGTAGTGCATCAAGAACCTCACGTTTTCCTCGTGCGGGTCCTGGTATAGGTGGTCCACCCTCTGTGTATTGAAACTGGAAGAGCGCCTCTTTATGCCGTGCACCATGTAGCCCTTTTCTAAGAGAAACTCGGCAAGGTAGGCGCCGTCCTGGCCTGTTATACCTGTTATAAGTGCTGTCTTCATACCCATGCTCTCCCGAATTTTGTAGCGAGACATCTATCTCGCCATAGTGCCATTATCGGTGGGACTTGTCAAACTTATGAGTTAGGCGCCTGGCGCTTGGCAAAAAAACCGGATCTGTCCGTTGTCCATAGTAAAGAGGTACAAGGTTTGAGGTGTAGGGTACAAGGTTTAAAATACAAGGCATCAGGTGTACTGCATGGCAGGTATATATGTTCCTAATCCCCAGTAAGTCCATTTGCTTTACCCCTCCCTCTACTGATCTCCGTTCCACCTAATTTTTCCCCGGCGCCTGATGCCCGGCGCCTCATTTATGCCTTTGGACCAGCTCCTTGTAATACTCTGTGCCCCTTATGTTTCTCAGGTCCGGGTCTTTCCTTATGAGCTCCCAGTTGGAAAAGCCCTTGTCTATGGCCTTCTTCAGCCAGCTTACTGCCTCGTCTACCTTGCTCTGCCTTGCGTATATACAGGCAATGTTATAGTAACCTGCAGCATTATCCGGTCTGAGCTCTACGATCTTCTCTAATTGTATGAGTGCTTTTTCATAGTTGCCTTCAGATGCATAAGCCATGGCAAGGTTGTTAAGTGCTGCGATAGATTTGGGCCTTATACCAAGTGCCTTTTTATACTGCGCTAGCGCACTATCCAGGTCCCGCTTTTTCCTGTATAGATCTCCAAGTTTTACGTATAAAACAAAGTTCTTGGGATCCGACTCAAGCTGTGCCTTGAGTTCTGAGATCGCATGGTCGATTCTAGCCACCTTTTTCTTAAGTCTTGCGGCTAACTCAAGATTCCTCCTTGACTCGGTGTAACCGGGGTTTATTTGCAAAGCCTTTTGAAATTGTTTAATTGCTTCATCTAGTCTGCCTTTTTTCATCAAGGCGAGTCCCAGGTTATTATATGCTTCTGGGAGGTCTGGAGCCATTTTTATTGCCTTTGAGAGATGCTTGATCGCTTCATCGGTTTTGCCTATCTTATACAAAGCAAGCCCAAGATTATTTTGTACTACCCCATCTGTGGGGTTTATTTGCAAAGCCTTTTGAAATTGTTTAATTGCCTTGTTCAATTTGTCCTTTCTCGCCAGGGCAAGGCCCAGATTATTATATGCCTTGGCATAATCTGGTTTTATCTTTATTGCCTTTGAAAGATATTTAATAGCTTCATCAAAGTCACCTCGCTTATAAAAGGCGAAACCGAGGTTATTATAAGGTCTTGCCTTTTCTGGTGATTTTCTCACGCAGTCTCGCCAGATGCTGATCTCAGATTGCCATACCGTGTTTCTCTGGTACGTCCATGTTGATCCCAGGACGACTATTGCGCTAATAATGCCGATAGCTATCCACCTTGGCTTTACATACCTGAAGGCGAGGAGCACCAGTAG
>QMLJ01000208.1 GCA_003643935.1 Deltaproteobacteria bacterium
TAGACCTGGCAGGTTCGACCGCCAAGTTGTTGTTGAAAAGCCTGACATGAAGGGGAGGCAGGAGATACTAAAGATCCATACCAGGAACCTGAAACTTGCACCGGATGTCAACCTCGAGGTCATTGCCAGAAGGACCCCTGGATTTGTCGGTGCTGACCTTGCGAACCTGGCCAACGAGGCAGCTATACTTGCTTCACGTAAAAACCGTGACAGCGTGACTCAATCCGACTTTGAGGCTGCCATAGACAGGATTATCGCTGGCCCGGAGAAAAAAAGCACTGCTATGGGGCCAGAGGAGAAGCACCGGGTGGCCTATCACGAGTCAGGGCATACACTTGTGGCGGAACTAGTGCCCACGGGAGAGCCCGTGCACAAGGTCTCTATAATACCAAGGGGGTCAGGTGCGCTGGGTTATACCTTGCAGCTGCCTGAGAAGGAGAAATTCATGGCCACAAAGAATGAACTCCTGGACCAAATTGCCATACTCCTTGGAGGAAGGGCCTCCGAGGAAATAGTCTTCGGAGATGTATCCACTGGTGCACAGAACGACCTGGAAAGGGCATCAGAGCTAGCAAGGAACATGGTATGCACCTATGGCATGAGCGAGAGGCTTGGGCCCATCACTCTTGGCAAGAAGCAGACATCCCTGTTCCTCGGTACAGAGTATGGACAGGAAAAAAACTACAGCGAGGAGACTGCCCGTCAAATAGATGAAGAGGTGAGGGACATAATAGAAAGCAGCTATTCAAAGGTGTTATCCATGTTGAAAGAAAACAGGAAGATACTCGATACCCTTGCCAGTGAACTAGAGGAAAAAGAGATCCTTTCAGGGGAGGAGGTGAAAACAATCATGGAAAGGGCAACAAAGCAATGAGGATTCTGTCCTGGAATGTAAACGGCATCAGGTCGGTATTCAAAAAGGGATTCCTTAAATGGTTTGAAGATGTCAGGCCTGACATGCTCTGCATACAGGAGACTAAGGCATGGCCTGAACAGCTACCAGAAGAGTTGATAAATCCTAGTGGTTATGCCAGCTATTTTGCCTCTGCAGAACGCAAAGGTTATAGCGGTGTGGCCCTGTATTCGAACAAGAAGCCCGAGAGAGTTGAATATGGCCTGGGAGACAATCGTCTGGACAAGGAGGGTAGGATTATCATTGCATACTTTCCCGATTTCAGCCTGTACAACGTGTATTTCCCTAATGGAAAGGCATCTAAAGAGAGACTTAAATTCAAGTTGGATTTCTACGATGCGCTCGTGGAACATGCCCTGAGAGAAAAGGGCAAGGCAAGGCCTGTGATTATCTGTGGTGATGTAAATACAGCGCATACAGAGATAGACCTTGCAAGACCCAAGGAAAACGAGAAGGTCTCCGGGTTCCTTCCCATAGAAAGGCAATGGATAGACAAACTCATATCCAAGGGTTTTGTAGACACATTCAGGGTCTTTAACAAGGAGCCCGGCCAGTACACGTGGTGGGACATGAAGACAAGGGCAAGAGAGAGAAACGTTGGGTGGAGAATCGATTATTTCTTCGTAAGTGAAGACCTTATAGGTAGACTCAAATCAGCGTTCATAATGCCGGATGTTACGGGTTCTGATCACTGTCCCATAGGGATTGATTTAGATATTGAATAAGACTAGTGTTTAGTCTTGTTATACTGAAGGTTGCAGGAGGTTTGATGGTATGGACAAGAAGGTGAAGGATGCGTTGTTCAACAAGACCTCGATCGAGCCCTTTGCCCGAAAAATGGGAATGGAACTCGTCGAAGTATCTGAAGGATACGCAAGAGTTGAGATGAAGGCCGATCAATCCATGTCCAATATATTCGATATGGTACATGGTGGCGCGATATTTTCACTCATGGATGAGGCATTCGAGGTGGCATCAAACTCCCATGGATCAACTGCCTTTGCCCTTAACATGAGCGTTACCTATGTGGCACCGCCATCCGTGGGGAGCAGGCTCACGGCAGTTGCAAGAGAGATAAACCTGACAAGGAAGACTGCAAACTACGAGATCAAGGTATTGGATGATCAAGGTAAACTCATAGCGTTCTCAAATGCGCTTGTCTATAGGAGGGGCGATCCACTTCCATTTGTTGATTAATTGTGGCTAAATACCCAGACAGTCTATATGTGGGTCATGCATGGGCCATTATACCAAGCTTGAATCTGGCTTGAAAGACCAAGCCATGATACTTGAATAGCCAAGGAGGCAAGACTTTTATGAAACAAGAATTCTGGTACAATTCATCCTGGTACAATTTGGAGGAAAGGGTTTTTGTTGTGACTGGTGCAACCAGGGGAATAGGCTTAGAGATCGCAAAGAACCTCATAGTGCAGGGGGCCAGGGTCGTAATATGCGGCAGGAAGGAGGCAGGCATAGATACAGCTGTAAAGGAACTTGGTGCAGGTGATAATGTTATGGGTATTCAGGCACACGTTGCAAGAGAGGACGATGTAGAGCGGCTCTTCAATGCCACCATGGACAGGTTTGGAAGGCTTGATGCACTTGTAAACAACGTGGGCATGAACCTACTGACCCCATCAACATCTGAGACAGACCTCGGCCAGTGGAACAAGATAATAGAGACCAACCTTACGGGTGCCTTCCTTTGTTCCAGGAAGGGAGCCACAATAATGAAGAAACAGGGTCACGGCAAGATAGTAAACATATCTTCCATTGCAGGAAGAAAGGCATCGCCTGGCATGGGTGTATACGGGATCGCAAAGGCAGGCATTGAGATGCTGACAAGGGTGCTTGGATCAGAGCTTGCACCATTCAATATACAGGTGAATGCAGTCGCCCCTGGCATGGTAAGGACAGACTTCAGCAGGCCCTTCTGGTCTAATGAGGACATACTCGAACAGATAGTAAAGACAATACCATTAGGCAGGATAGCCGAACCTATAGACATTGTACACCCTGTTCTGTTTTTATGTTCAGATGCAGCAAATTATATAACGGGCCACGTTCTCGTTGTGGACGGCGGAGCAACAATTGTATAAGACTATAAAAGAAAGGAGCATCCCAGATGGAGATCAGAGGTATTGATCTAAAGGAATACATAGAAGGAATTGATAAGCCGGTCATAGCGTACATGTGCACATACATGCCAGAGGAGATTATTCTTGCATGCTCTCTGCATCCCATGAGAATCATTCCTGATGAAAAGGGCCCCGACAGGTCAAACGCATTTCTCCAGGCATACGTATGCCCTGTTGGCAAGGGCATGCTGAACTGGGGTCTCAATCATGCACCTGGGAACCTCAAGGGCGTTGTTGTACCCCATTCCTGCGACACCATACAAAAGCTTTCTGACATATGGAGGATAAATAATATAAGCGAATTCCATCACGACCTGGTACTGCCGGTTGACCTTACAAGGCAGTATGCAAAGGACTACACGGTAAAGATACTTGAAAAACTCCTCAAGGCCCTTGGAGACGTGGGCAGCCCTGCGACAGATGAATCGCTTAAACTCTCCATATCCATTATGAACAAGGTAAGACAGCGTATTAGATCGCTTAACAGGAGAGACATGGGTGCAAGGCAATTCTTTGAGATCAGCATGCAAGCAATGGTCATGGACAAGCAGGAATTCCTGGACTACACGGAAGATATA
>QMLJ01000209.1 GCA_003643935.1 Deltaproteobacteria bacterium
ACCTTTACTATGAACACGAAGACTATGAAAGTGCCTTGGATAGTTACAAGGAATACATCATGCTTTACCCTGTAGACCCAAAGGCGCCTTACTGCCTCTATAGAATGGGCATGTGCCATTTCAAGCAGATGTCTACATATGACAGAGACCAGGGTGAGACCGAGAAGGCAATACAGGTATTCAAGGATTTCCTTGCAAGGTATCCCAAGTCGCCATACGCATCAGAGGTGGACCTCAGGCTTGCACAGGCCAGAAAAAGGCTGGCAAGGCACTACATATACATAGGTAAGTTCTATATTATGTACAAAAAATACGACGCTGCCTGCAGGCGTCTACGATTCGTGAAGAAAAACTTCTCAGGACTGGGTCTGGACAACGAACTTTCCAAGCTTATGTCAAAGGCCTGTAAGAAGCAGTAAACTCAGGCGAGTACAATCACGTTGCCAGTTTTCTCTCGTTACCTACCCTCACTGTAACCCTTATCCTGTCCAGGTATTCAAGATATGGTATGGCATATTTTCTGCTTACGCCTATAACCTTCTTCATGTCAGATGGTGCCATCTTCACATTTGCCTTTATGAACTGCCTGACCCTGTCTGCCAGTTCTGCAGCGAACCTGCTACTCAGGTAGATGTCGTCCTTTATCCTCACAACCTTCCCAGACCTAACCATGAAATCCAAGACCTCGTTTATAACCTCCACATCGGCATTGAGCCTATCTTTGAGGCTGGCAACGCGGGGAGGCTCGAACCCGGATTTATCCAATATTTGGTTTATCCTGTCTTCAAGCCGTTCCAGTCCTTCAGCCAACCTCGGCCTGAAACCAGCCAATCTTATGTAAGGGCCATCCTCCTCAATATCACGGGAATCCATAAGCTGGCCCAGAACACGCTGGAAGAGCCGGGTATCCATGTTAAAGGCTACAAGTGACCTTAGATGTTCTTTTGCTATACCCGGTGCCGCTCGATGCATGGAATGAAATTTTCCTACCTCTTCCTTCAGCCTTAGTTTTAGCCTTTCCACCAAAGGTGTGCTAACAAGGACTTCACTCCTCGGGTCTACAAGAAAAACATCCTTGGTGGCTATCAACTTGTCTATCGCATCCCTTAAGTGAGGACCCTGATCAGAAAACCTTGAAAAAATATCAGAGGGAGTAACACCCTTTATCCCCGCATCTTTTATTATACCCCTCACCCTTATATCCCATCTCTCATCCATAAGGTCTCTTATGATATCCTGTGAAAACCTCCTCATTGGATAGGGGTTGAGTACAACCCCACCACCTATGGTATCCATTGGTGAGACTGTCCTTAATATGAAACGATCTCCATAGGTTGCAAGAACCCTGTCCCTCAAACGTATCCTGGCAACATCATTTCCATCGACTGTGTACAGGTTTATATCACCCAACACCTCTGCAGTACCTATGTACAGGCGTATCCCCCTCTTCCCTGGCTTCTTGAGTAAATTTACAATGGCATCTATTATCCTGGTTGTCCTGAATGTTTCAGGTTGAACAAGCCACTCCCCTCTAGATATATCCGTGGCGTTGATACCCTGCAGGTTAACAGCCGTCCTCATTCCAGCGAGAGATTCACTCACTGCCCTGGAGTGTACCTGTATTCCCCTTATCTTTGCCCGCTTATTGCCGGGTAGTATCTCTACCTCCTGGGAGACCTCCAATTTACCACTTAGCAATGTCCCGGTTATAACCGCTCCGAACCCTTTCATGGTAAAGACCCTGTCTATGGGTAGAACGGGTATGCCACCCGCCTTTTTCTCTTCTACGCTCTCCACCGCTTGGTCTATAATCTTTACAAGCTCCTCAAGGCCCTCACCGGTTGTCGAACTTACAGGCACTATGCGCGAATTATCATATATGGTTGTCTTAAGGAAACCCCTCGCATCGTTTTCTGCAAGGGCTAGCAAATCCTTGTCAACAAGGTCTATCTTGGTTAAAGCAACAACTGCCTTCTTTATACCCAGCAATTCGCATATACGCACGTGTTCTACGGTCTGCGGCATCACGCCTTCATCTGCCGCCACGACAAGAAGAACCAGGTCAATACCAGAGGCACCGGAGAGCATGTGTCGTATAAATTTCACGTGACCCGGCACATCTACTATACCCACATTTACCCCCGAAGGTAAGCCAAGATGAGTGAACCCCAGTTCTATGGTAAGGCCTCTATCCTTCTCCTCTTTCAGCCGGTCACAGTCAACACCTGTCAATGCCTTTATAAGCGATGTCTTTCCATGATCAACATGTCCTGCGGTGCCTATAATTACCCTTTTCATCTAAAAAGAGTTTAAAACAGAAATTACCCTTCAGTCAATCGCTAGCATGTAAAGCCCGCTTTATTTTACATGCGCTTTACAATGTCCCAGGCATATAGAAATCTATCGATTGGACGTTGCTACCCTAATATAAGGATATGGGTAATAACTAATATACGAATCGAATATAATTAATGACTTTAGATACAAAATAGTGCTACAGATTTGGGCAGTTGTTTCCCACGGGAGCTGCAATGGACTGAAGACTAACAGCCATTATTACGGTCTTTGCCGCAGAACTCTTCTTGAGGGGCCTCTACCCGTACACGCACCTGGACACCATTACATACACATTACTAGCCAGGATAGCTGAACTTTTTATAATCCTTGGCCTCGCATACAACGAATGCGGGCTTATGGTCAAAAACCTTAGGCATGAAATATCCCTTGGTTTATTTATCTCGGTTATCTTTGGATCGGCAGTCCTTGGTACAAATCTATTACTCGGCCATTTACTTGGCTCTAACTTGCTCTATCACGTGCTAAAAAGACAGGATGTTAACAACCCTTTACTGTTTTTTACTGTTGCTTGCTGTATTGCTCCTTTTGTGGAGGAACTCTTCTTTAGAGGGCTCATATACGCTTGGATAAGGCAAAGGCAATCCATGTTGACGTCTGTTTTACTATCTGCCCTCATCTTTGCATCCATGCATGCTAACATATCCGTAATGTCCATAGTACAGCTTACAGGCGGCGTGATCTTTGCTCTAGTATACGAATGGAGGCATAATATCTGGCCAGGCTATGTTATACACTGCCTAGCAAACCTAGGATTATGGATACTACCATTAATGCATACTACATAGACATTGATTAAGCATACTAGTCAGTGGTGTCCAAAATAAGTCGATTTTCCTGATTTAAGTGCGATATTTCGAATACTCCGCCATCCATGACTCCCGGTCACTTACAGATTCTGGCCCTTCCCCTGTTTTGTCCCAGGGTCAAAATGACGCCACTTCTAGAACATGCCATTTCCATGGTCAGGTCGTTTGCGTCCAGGATGAAACGCATTGGCATGGAAGAAGAGATGTTCGCCCTTGTTGATTGAGTAGGCGTTAATAGGGAGCAGTATGCCCCCTCTGGAGATCAATTGCTTGGATATGGCTATAATCAGGCCGTATAATATTTTGCCATCTATACCTGGAATTATGGCGGTCTCAAACCACCAAGGATATGATGGTGCGAGAGAGGGGAGTCGAACCCCTACGGGAAATCCCACTGGATCCTAAGTCCAGCGCGTCTGCCAATTCCGCCACTCTCGCATCTTTTCTTAATCTATCAA
>QMLJ01000210.1 GCA_003643935.1 Deltaproteobacteria bacterium
AAGGCTATCTTTCTTGCTCCTGCATATCTTGAGTTCTTTATTCAATGTATCAAACTGCTCGGTACTGACATTTTCCCTGTGAGCGCAGGCCGGTATGAAAAGTAAAGATACCATAACCAGCGCAAAGATTTTAACCCTCATGCACTTAATCCATGCCATACTAGCCTGCACCTCAATCTCCCGCCTTAATCTCCTATGATCTTTATGAGTACACGCTTCCTTCTCTGGCCATCAAATTCACCGTAGAATATCTGTTCCCAGGGTCCAAAGTCAAGTCTTCCTTGTGTCACTGCTACTACCACCTCTCTCCCCATGATCTGTCTTTTCATATGGGCATCGGCATTTTCCTCGCCTACGTTATGGTGGTACTGGGAAACAGGTTCATGCGGGGCAAGCCTTTCTAACCAAACCTTGTAGTCGTGGTGAAGGCCCTGTTCATCGTCATTTATAAAGACAGAGGCGGTTATGTGCATTGCATTCACCAGGCACAGCCCCTCTTTAATACCACTCTCCCTCAATGCATCCTCTACCTGTGGTGTAATATTTATCAACTCAACCCTTTGCTTAGTGTTAAACCACAGTTCCTTGCGATATGACTTCACGTACCACCTCCACGGTCTTAAGAGATTTTAATTTCAAGAAAAAAAAGGGCACCTCCCTTGGTTTTTTAGGAAAGCGCCCATTTTGTCACACCCTGTGTTGAAACTAGAGTTCTGAGAGAAGGCGTTTAGCCTCTTTGCTATAGTACTTGTCACTACTACTGGCAGCCTTCTGTAACAATGCCTTTGCCTCGTCTTTCTTGTGCATATCAATCAAAACCTCGGCAAGGTATACCTCGGTCTCGGCAATATGTTTGCCATTGGGGAATGCCTGAAGGTTCTCTCTTAGATACTTTTCTGCTAGCTTTTTCTTATGCATAGGCCATGGGAGAACGTACCAGAAACGCCCAAGGGCTATCATGGGTGCACCGTCATCATAGTTTTTGTCAATAGCATATGCAGTCTCAAATGCCTTCTGTGTCTTACCTTTGAGGCCCTCCTTAAGGGCGGTCAATACGCTTACTCCATCTGAATACACGCCCACGCAAAGACCGTAGTAGAAATTTCCTTCAATTGCCTTTGGGTTAAGCTTAATTGCCTTTTCTGCATAGCCCATTCCTTTCTTGCCGTACTCTGCACAGATGTCCTTCCAGCCCTCAATCTCTGCCTTGTGGGCACGGTCAGCATATTCCCTGTATGCCCTTGCGCATTTCCAGTTTGCCTCATAGCTGTCGGGGTTTGCCTCTGCAGCCTTTACATACAGTGGTATGGAGTTCTTGATGTTTTCAATTCCGCCAGCATTGTACAGGGCATCGGCCTTGGCTAGGAAATCCTCGGCCATAAGGCTCTGCGAAAACGCAAATACAAGGAAACCCAGGAGACCAACAAAAAACCACCTTCTCATAATAAGGTACCTCCTCCTATCTTTATTTTAATTACAATAAGCAATTATCATCCTATATACTTTTTGTAGGTTTTACAAGTGTATTATTTCATAAAGCTTTGGGTATTGGGCACCAGGCACCGGGCGCCAGAAAAACTTAGGTACAAGGAAAGAGGAGATCAGTTAAAGGAAGGGTAAAGCAAATGGATTTACAAGGGACTAGGAATATATAAGTGCTATGCAGTACACTTAATGCCTTGCATTTTAAACCTTGCACCCTACACCTCAAACCTTGTACCTTTTTATTACAGACAACGGACAGGACTGTAGATTGGGCTGAGCGTGAGCAAAACCCAACAAAAAATTGAAAGCCAGGGACAAAGGCACAGAGTTCTTGGGTGTCTGGCACCCAGCTTTTATGATCTTCAAATGATCTTGCAATATCCCTCATTTTACATTAGTATTAAACGTGATGGCACTCTTGAAGGGTGCACAGCCTTACATGAAAGGCGTGGCACTTGAGCTACCATTTTTAAAGCTTAAATACCTTAGGGTTCAGGGTTATGGGCCAAAGGCAACTTCTGATAACAACATCGCACCTGATCCAAGCGAGAACTATACCAACAACAAGCAGTTGTACGCACCAGTACTTGACACGCCACCACCACAGATCATCACCATGGGGCCTGACCCGATGAAGCCAAGACTATCTGTTCTTCATGAACTAGAGTACGGCCGTATGAAAGTGGATACAGCATACAATCCAGGAAGCGTGTCGGCTTACCAAAATATGGCCCCGGCATTGATTCCTTCCCATGTCGTAGACACGTACGCATGACAAGGCAGGCCCGATGGAAAAGGGCTTATAACCAAGGAGTTATTACTTAGGAACAGGAGGATTATGTATGATAGGTGTAGTTTCTGACCCTGTCTTCATGGAACACGATACAGGCGGTTATCACCCTGAAGAGCCGATGAGGGTGCAATATATACATACCCTGTTCTCAGATCCACCCGAAGGCGTTATGCTCATAGATCCTGTTGAAGCCAGTGAGGATGATATCATGCTTAACCATGATAAGGCCTACATCGAAAAGGTAAGAAATGCCTCTGCCTCTGGGCGCATGGTGAGTCTGGATCCCGATACAGTATGTTCTCCTAGATCCTTTGATGTAGCTCTTAAGGCATCGGGGTCACTTAACAAGTTGACCGAGATGGCACTTTCAGGTGAGATAAGTTCGGGATTCGCTTCAATAAGACCCCCGGGACACCACGCAACTTCCACTGCCGCCATGGGATTCTGCCTTTTCAATAATATTGCCATTGCTGCCAAAAAGGCCTTATCCCTGGGGGCAAAAAACGTGCTTATAGTTGACTTTGATGTCCATCATGGAAACGGCACACAGGAGAGCTTTTACAACGATGACAGGGTTCTTTACTTTTCCACGCACCAGTATCCATTTTACCCTGGAACAGGCGCTCTAAGTGAGGTGGGAGGCCAAAGAGGCAAGGGGTTTACCGTGAACTGCCCCATGAGCTACGGGAAGGTCGACGGAGAATACATAGCGGTCTACAGGTATATACTTGATCCTATAATACACATCTTCAAACCTTCCATAGTGCTTGTATCGGCAGGTTTTGACCCGCATGCCATGGATCCCATAGGTGGTATGAGGCTGAGTTCTGAATGCTTCGGGGCAATAGCTGGCATAATAAGAGATGCCTCTGCCGACGTGGGTGCACCTGTGGTTTTTACCCTGGAGGGTGGATATGACATGGATGCATTGAGGGATTCAGTGCAAAATGTGATAGAGGTAATGAGGGGTGTAGATCCACCTTCCGTAAATCCATTGGAGTGGCAAGAGCTCGATGACCTGGTTGCCATGCACAGAAAATACTGGGACCTGTGATGGTCTATTCTAAAGTTGTGATTTCTATGTGCCGAAACTAACCATATGCTCGAGAGCAAGACAAAATCTATTGAGGCCATCGAGGTAAGAGAATACGCACCAGGCGAGATAATTGTAAAAGAAGGCACCTCTAATGAATTCTTCTACGTTATATTGCAGGGGGAGGTACCGATAGACCAGCTGGACAAGTACATCCGTATCCTGAAGGATAGAGATGTATTTGGCCTTGGCTTTTATTACAGGATCTGTCCCTACAGTACCACTGCAAAGGCTCTTCAGCCCTC
>QMLJ01000211.1 GCA_003643935.1 Deltaproteobacteria bacterium
GACGAGTTACGTGGCATTTATTTATTACAGGCAGGGTTTCTGCGCTTATAAGCTTGGTATGAGAGACAGAGCTATTGAATACCTCAAGGATGCCTATGCATTGAGAAAGAGGAATCCTTCTGTACTGGGAGACGTTGCCGCTGCATACACGAGCATGGGGCTTTATAAAGATGCCAGGGATGCCTATGCGGCTCTCTTGGCCATTAGCAGGGATAGCAAGAAAGCCCATGAGATAGAAGAGAAGATAAGAGAGATAGACCATGCCATCAAAAAATCAGGTAGATAAAGAAGGCAGTTCATATAGGACTCAATTTCATTAATGTAAATCGTCTCTCAGAGCAAAACGTGTCAGTTATCTCAACGTCCATTCGTCTTTTAAGATATCTCAGAAGTTTTTTGGGCCTTTTCGCATAGAAGACAAGGTATATATCTCCTCCCACTGGTTCAAGGTTTTTCCTCACCAGGTACGGTTCCCCTGCATGCTTGTAAGCTATCCATGCCCTTGTTATGAGATCGTCTTCAAATACGGCAACAGGACTGTAGTTGGATAGCTCCTCTATAAAGTTTTCCGGGTTATGCCTAGTATCCATCTCAGGTACGTAACATAGTGAATAGATCCATGTGGAGATGATGACGGATAACACACAAAGATAGAGGCTTAGTTGAAGGTTTTTCTTTAAGAGGGAGATGAATAATGCGATGCCGGCACCTGCTAGGACAACTAGGGACAGTATCTCCCTTGTGTCAAGAGATCGCCTCATTATCAGACTCAAAGCAAGAATAATACCTGCATATGCGAATATGCCAAGCCCTGCCAAGTAAAGTGCCCACTTGTTCAACCTATCTCCAGGGGCAAGCCAGGCAGAATCCGTGGCAACCCAGTTGCCTATGATAATAGAGGAAAAGGGCACTGCCAGGATAGCATATTCCATCTCGCATCTACTGGAAAACCACAACACTATGATACAGGTAGAAAAGGCTATTTTAGAGGGTAAGGCCTCCCTCCAATGTTCATGATCCTTTGACCTCTGGGTATGTATCCATGCGGGTAATATAAGTGGAATCCAGGGTAGTGTATACTTTGCCAGTGCCACCAATGTCTCAAGGAAACCCATGTCCTGGCCATGGGAGAGGGCATTATATACATAAGCGGATGAGGATGTAGCAATCCTGAATGTGAGGTAGAATCCGAGTATGCATATTATCAGTATGCCAATACCTATCGTGGGTACTGCATCAAGAAGCCTGTCCGGTGATAGGTCAAAGAGCACGAGTAGCAGTATGGTTATCACACCAAAGGCCAAGAAGATCCAACCCCCTGTTATAGTAGCAAGGCTGATACAGGCGTAAGAGATAATATACCATGGTGATTTATATTCATTTAGATAGGCAAGGAAGAAAAGGATTATGCCTATTGTAGCTAGAGTGGCAGGTAATGCCACAGTATTAACGGATGTATATGTCCTTATGAAACCATAGGATGTAGTCAGCAATATAGATGCCCACACCGCAGAACGCGTGCCCCATAGAGTCCTGCAAAAGATAAATACCAATGTTATTACAGCAAATGCACATGGTATGAAAACAAACCTGTAGCTCGCGCTCGAATTAAGGGGTAGGAAGGAGATCAATATGATGTTCAATGGATTCTGACCCTGGATAATCTTATGTCCCAGGGTTGGTAAGAGCCTGATGCCGGGATGCATTTCCCTTATTGCTTGGATGATCCATATTGTCTCACCCTGCCACAATTTATGCATGATGCTGACAGGTAGTAGAGTGGCACCGGATATGATAAAGATCGCCACGAAACCTAGTATATTTTTTATAACCCTCATAGTATTAAATCAAACTCCATTACCTAACTACGGGCTTTACATGTTCGTTAAATGACTGTCAAGTTCGATAATTATGCTTCTTTGAGTTGACTTGTGAAGGATCAGGAAATAGTATGACCTATAATAGTTTTATAAGGTAACGGAGATTTAGATGGCCTCGATAGAAGAGATATTGAAAAACAAGGGTATATCAAAACCAAGGGTAAGCCTGAGGAATGATGGTAGGAAGCCAGACCAGCTAAGAGACATCCGTATTACAAGGGGGTACCTGAAGTATGCCCCTGGCTCCTGTCTCATAGAGGTCGGGGACACAAAGGTTATATGCGCTGCAAATGTAGAGGATCACGTCCCGCCACACCTGAGAAACACAGGTTCCGGTTGGATAACCGCAGAGTACGGTATGTTACCCGGTTCTACATCCCCCCGTTCTACCAGGGACGCATCAAGGGGTAGGGTGGGAGGCAGAACACACGAGATCCAGCGTCTTATAGGCAGGTCATTGAGGGCTGCTGTACAGCTAAACCTGCTGGGCGAGAGAACGATCTGGCTCGATTGCGATGTACTACAGGCGGATGGAGGAACAAGGACAGCTTCCATTACAGGCGCTTATGTAGCTCTAAGGGATGCCATAACATGGATGCTGAGACATCGCATAATAGCGACTGATCCTGTTAAATCGCAGATAGCGGCTGTATCGGTAGGTATAGTCGATGAGAACTTGTTGCTGGATCTTAACTATGAAGAGGACTCGCAGGCAGATGTGGACATGAATGTAGTCATGACAGGGGAAGGACGTATAATTGAAATCCAAGGCACAGCAGAGGGTGATCCCTTTTCGCAGGATCAGATGGAAGGGCTCATGGGCCTTGCTAAAAAGGGTATCGAGGTCCTCATAGAGAAGCAAAGAGAGGCCCTTAGCGATTGAAACGCATACTTGTAGCCACCTTGAACAAGGGAAAGATAAGGGAGATAAAGGACATACTTAAGGATACAGGTATAGAAATCCTTACTCCTGATGACATTAATAAACCTGTAATGGTCGAGGAAGATGGCAAGACTTTCCTTGAGAATGCAGTAAAAAAAGCAACCGCCTGGATGAAAGCAACGGGTATCGGTAGCCTAGCCGATGACTCCGGGCTTGAGGTTATCTCTCTTGGGGGGAGGCCAGGTGTTCGGTCAGCACGCTTTGCAGGTGATAATGCCACGGACAGCGATAACGTGAGGCTGCTCCTGAAAAGCATGGAAGGTATTCGTGACAGGAGGGCCCGCTTTGTATGTGAGGTTGCCCTCGCACTAAGGGATGGCAGGATTATAACTGCCAGGGGAGAATACGAGGGTATAATACTTAAGAGTCCAGTGGGCGAGAATGGTTTTGGCTATGACCCTATATTCTTTGATCCTAGTACTGGAAAGACATTTGCCCAGCTTTCCGGAAAGGAAAAAAATGCGTTGAGCCACAGGAGAAGGGCCCTTACCTCACTCAGGGAAAAGCTGGTTGAGCAAGGAATAATAAAGACCAGCATGGGGGATGCCGAGGCTATTACCTGAATATCTCGAGGAACTCCTTTATTTCTTCATCAGTTAGGGTATAGGCCTTAATCCCTAGTTCTTTCTTCACCATGTCGGGATCTAGCTCGTTTGGCTTGGTGGACAGGTTTTTGCTATCCATTTCTTCGACAAATATCTCGGGTGAGGTCTCGGTACCGAAGAGCGTATAACGGTAAATTTGTACGGGAACGCTGAACAACTCCTTTAACGTGCTATATATATCTACA
>QMLJ01000212.1 GCA_003643935.1 Deltaproteobacteria bacterium
ATTTCAGACCTTCACATATCGATTGGCGTACCCCCTGCCGCAAGGAAAAAGGGAAGACTGGTACGGTTGAACATGCCGGCCATTACCCAGAACATGATGGATCACATCTCAAAAGAGATCTTCGAACAAGAGGCACTAGAGGAACTCGAGGCCAAGAAGGAGGTAGATCTGTCATTCAAGAGGGCCAAGGGTGGCAGGTTCAGGGTAAATGCGTACAAGCACGGTGGAGGCTCGGTAAGCATCGTGATAAGACGCCTTGAAGAAAACATACCGTCATATAAGGAACTAGGCATACCTGACAGGCTTATAAAACTATTGGATAGAAAAGGTCTACTCATTGTGAGTAGCCCGGGCGGGCACGGCAAGGGTTCCACCATCGCTGCCCTTGTTGACCATATTAACTCCACACAGTATAGGAACATAATCACGTTCGAAGACCCTGTGGAGTACATGCATCACCACAAGCTATCCAACGTTAACCAAAGGGAGATAGGAAAGGACACGCCCAAGAATACAGAGGACATGTTTGAAAACGTCTTCAAGCATGATCCAGATGTAATAGTCTTCTCTGACATAAGGGACACGCTGATGGCAGAGACAGCCATACGTGCCTCTCAGAGGGGTATACTAGTTATAATAGGCGTGAATGCAGTTGATACGACGAGTGCCGTTGAACAACTCGTGGCAACCATGTCAGACAGGTACCTGAAGACGCTCTTTGTAAAAGAGTTGATAGCCGTGTTTGCACAGAGGCTAGTGGCACGGGGGGACGAGAGCGTACTCATCTGGGAGATGCTCCTTGGGACATCCAGGGTGGGGTCTTTCATAAGGGACAACAAGACGTGCTACTTGAAGGGCCATATGCATTCATTAAAGGGGGAGTTTTTCCCCATGGAAGAGAGCCTAGCTGTTGCCATAAGGCAGGGAAAATTGGACAAGGAATCTGTCATTGAAGAACCCTGGGTTGACAGGAATACACTCAAGGTGTTCCTGGAAAGGGCATGACTCGAGATGCAAATAACCATAAAATGCCCCAATCTTGAAATTCATTGCCTCAAGGGAAACCACTTAGGCATTATAACTACCACGCTTGATGAGGATCTTGGTTATGAGTGATGTATTCAGCCTGAAAGAGAAGCCTTTCCCCATCCTGTTAAGGGAGGCCCTAGAAAACAGTTTCACCGGCATTATCTTTGTGAACTCGGAGAAGTGGAAAAAGGGTATCATACTCCGGGATGCACGGCTCTGCTCTATTCAGTCCAACAGGCCAGACGAACTACTGGGTAGCATACTCAAGGACATGGGTATCATAACCGAGGAACAAAACGCCATGTCCCTTTCAAAAGCCAGGATAGAGGGTAAAAAGCAAGGCGAGATACTGCTCGACATAGGTGCAGTAAAAGACTCAGATATAGAGGCAGCCCTCAAGAGACAGGTTGAGACAAGGTTTCTGGACATCTTCACGTGGAGCACAGGCATTGTCCAGAAGGTGCCCAAGACCGGCATAGAAAAGGCCCCAATAAAAACAAGGGATGAACTCAATGCTCTCATAATGAAGGGTATTATAGAGAAAACCCCTTTTTCCGTTATTATTGATTCACTCTCTCCCTATGCGGATGCAAGGCCAAGGATACTCAAAGAAGATGTTTCCTATGATACAGGGATAGACCTGAAGGAACTCGAGAACCACAATGTCTCGGAAATATTGCTGCTGGGCCAGGATTTACCAAGGGTATTGCTTGGCCTGCTTTGTATTGGCAAGGTATCCATGGTGGAAAGTAAGCACAAGAAACTCATAGAGAAACTCCGTTCCAGGCTTAGGAGATTGAGGGACATGGAACCCTACGAACGCTTTGGCTTGAAACCTGATGCAACGGACGAAGAATTGAACAGGGCATACATAAGGGTTGTCAAGGCAAATCACCCTGACATATACTCCTCTACCGATGACCCGGAGGTAATGCACCTGGCAAACGAGATATTCACCATTATACAATCCACGTACTCATCCCTCAAGAAGTCAAGGTCAGGAAAGGCATCAGGTCAAAAGGAAATTACTCCTGAGTTGAGGGCAGAGGTGTTATTTTCAAATGCCCAAGATGCACTGAAATCAAGGGATTATGAAAAGGCTATAGACCTGCTCAGGGTATGCGTTAAGTTGAACCCAGGCGAGAGGGTTTTCATGGAATCCCTTATAAAGACTATGTTCTTAAAATGGCAGAGTACTGGCCGGGGGAACAGCCTTGAGATAAAAAGACTCATACGAGATGGCATAAAGAAATTCCCCAGGTCTGATGCCATCTACGTTGTACTTGGCTGGGTCCTAAAGAACGAGAACTCTCCCCGGGCCACAGATGCATTCAGAAAGGCGCTAAAGATAAACCCGGAAAACCTGGATGCACAGCGAGAGATGCGGCTCCATTACCTTAGAACCAAGTAGCAAGGCCCTGCTTTTAACCACCGGCCGCTATCCGCATAATGGATGCCCAGGTTTCCTGTATTTCCTCTTTAATCCTTCCATCCTGGGAGAATTCTGTCACAGGAATCCCTTCTCTCTGTGCCTTTGTAAACGACTTGTCGTAGTGAATCTTGCCGACCACCTTCATACCCCACTGCTTCGAGCTGTCTACAATGGCATCGGCAAGGGAAGGATTTATATCATACTTGTTCACACATACGACCGCAGGTATACCAAAGTGTTGCGTTAACATGTGTACACGTTCCAGATCATGCTCTCCTGAGACCGTGGGCTCGGTTACAACCACCACCAAGTCAGCCCCGGTAATGGAGGCTATTACCGGGCAACCCACGCCCGGGGGGCCATCAACAACGACAAGGGGATGGCCGTCTCTTCTGGCTATATTCTTTGCCTCGGTACGCACCAAGGTGACCAGCTTTCCTGAATTCTCCTCTGCAACCCCAAGTTTGGCATGGACCATTGGCCCAAATCTTGTCTCTGATATGAACCACCTGCCGTTCACAACAGGGGAAAAGTCTATTGCCTTGTCAGGGCAGAAGTAGGCACACACGCCACAACCCTCGCATGCATTCTTATCTATGGAGTATTCTATCTTGGAAGGGTCATCCGGGTCAAAAGACCTCTTGACAGCATCAAACCTGCATACCTCCATGCAGGTCCCGCATGCAGTACACTTCTCTGGTATTATCCTTGCCTTGCTGCCGCCGCTGAAATCCTCTTGTTTTACCACCTGTGGCCTCATTACAAGGTGGAGATCCGCTGCATCCACGTCGCAATCAGCAAGCACCGGTCTTTCGGCAAGCGATGCAAACGATGCAACAAGACTTGTCTTTCCTGTACCGCCCTTACCGCTTATAATAACTATCTCTTTCACAGATCCATCCCTCTATGCTAATCAATCCCTTGACTCTCTATGCCCTCGGTGGGTACCGTTTACGCTTACAAACCCATCCCTTTTCTTCTCTCTTTTACCCTACACCCTGCACCTCATACCCTATACCCTACACCTTATACCCTATACCCTCTACACCTTGACCTTGCACCATCCTTCCACCTTGACACAGCCAAGGACCTGTGCAATCTTATTACATCAATTGTTATCAAAATCAGGAGGTCTA
>QMLJ01000213.1 GCA_003643935.1 Deltaproteobacteria bacterium
AGATAGAATCTGCCAAGTTCTTTATACACAGGACCACGGCTCTAGTTCCGGCTAAAACCGAGATACTGAAGAAGAACGAGATAAGCGCTATGAATATACCGGAGACTGGGTTTTAGAGAGCGGTAAGAGTTGCTAGTAAAAGAGGAAGGATGGATTCATCCTTCCTCTTTTTTTTCTGATGCTTGGATTCATGCCTGTCTAGAACCGCTTTCCTGCGTAGCAACTCAATTGATGGAACCTAAATTCACTTCTATCGATCTTACCTTCTTAAGTATTTGAAATAACGCACTTGAATTAGAAAAACCGATTCATCTCGGACACCACTGGATTACAATCTAGATATTTCCTCTATACACGCTGTCATAATCCTCTGTTGTAAGTAGTAAGGATTTTGGTTTAAGCATCTTGCCATCCAGTACCTTCACGATGAATAATGTATGATCCCCTCCGGGATCAATGCTTTTTTCCAGGCTGCAGTCCAGGTATGCAACGGCATTTTCTATTACCCTTCCATTCATCGGTGTGTGGAAGTATTCGATACCCTCAAACTTATTTTGCCAGTCAGGGATTTTGAAACGTTTTATCATGGTCGGGGTCTCCCTCGGGAGTAAATTTATACAGACTTTCTCTGAGTGTAAGAGCTGCTCATGGGATAATCTTCCTTTCCTTATTGCAAGAGCCAGTAAGGTAGGTTCGTATGAACACTGTGTCAGCCAGGATACTATGGTGCCGTTATAAACACCGTCTATGTTTATTGTGATCAGGTGGATTCCGTATATTAGCCTGTCAAGAACATCCTGCCATGGTCTTTCCATAATATCACCTCCAATTCTTTTATCATTCTAGATAATGCATGAAATTGAACAGCACAACAAAAACCATACTTTAATGCCCTGACATGATTGCTTCGGGTCCACAGAAAATCAAGACATACAGGCGATTTTGGAGTTGCAAACAATCTCTCTATATGTGAGATGTCTTTTCATGGCTGTATCAAAGGAACCCATTGAGGTTTATACAGATGGTGCATGTAGCGGCAATCCAGGGCCTGCAGGCATAGGGATTGTTATGAAGTACAAGGGACACACGAGGGAAATATCCAAGTACATTGGGCATGCAACAAATAATATAGCCGAACTTCGGGCTGTATTGACGGCTCTAAGGGCAATCAAAGATCCAGTAAGAAGGGTTATTTTGCACACGGATTCAACATACGTGGAGGGAGTCCTGGCAAAGGGATGGAAAGCAAAGGCAAACAAGGACTTAATCTGCGAAATCAAGAAGGAGATGCAGAGATTCGGTGATCTTGCCATCAAAAAGGTAGAAGGACATGCAGGTGTGGAGGGTAATGAACAGGCAGACCGTCTGGCACGCGAGGCTATAAAAAATGCCGGTTAGGTATTCTTAAGCGAGAGTTTACCCCTTCCAAGTAAGTCATGCAGGTGTACAACCCCTAAAAACCTGTTACTTTCATTGGTTACAACGAGGGAGGTTATCTGGTATTTTTCCATGATATCAAGGGCATCGATTGCAATGGCATTTTCTTCAATGCGTTTTGGATCTGGTGTCATGATATCTCCAGCAAGCTTTAGACCCAGGTCTTTGCTGTGGTTCAATATGGCTCTTCTGAGGTCACCATCTGTTATTATACCTATTATATTATGGGGGCCTTCCTCTACTAGCGTGAATCCCAGGCTCTTTTCCGTCATTACCCTTACTATCTCGGCTAGAGGGGTATCTATTTTTACTATCGGTACATCTTCACCTGTTATCATCAATCCCTTTATCCTTAACATGAGCTGCTTACCGAGTTCACCAGCTGGATGCAATGCCTTAAAAGAATCCCTGTCAAAGCCCTTTACGCTGGAAACAACAACTGCCAATGCGTCTCCCATGGCTATCTGCGCGGTTGTCGATGCAGTCGGTGCCAGACCCAGGCCGCATGCCTCCTCTTTCACCTTGCAAGATATTACGATGTCCGAGCTTCTTGCAAGAGGTGAGTTAACGTCGCCTGTTATAGATATTATAGGTATTCCCAATTGTTTCAGGGGAGATATCAGGTCGAGCAATTCTTTTGTCTTTCCGCTGTTTGAGAACATAAGACCCAGATCCGACGCACTGACAGCACCGAGGTCACCGTGCAGACTATCTAGAGGGTGAAGGAAGATTGCAGGTGTACCTGTACTTACCATAGTGGATGCTACCTTTTTAGCAATTATACCGGACTTCCCAACACCAGTCAGTACCACCTTGCCTTTCAGTCCTGCTATCATATCCACGGCCCTTGCAAACGATGCATCAACTTGTTCTATTAGTCCTTCAAGGCCTTGTATCTCAGTCTTTATGGCATTAATACCGGCCTCTATTATCTTGCTGGCGTTCATAAGATTCTCCCTACAAGATCATACTCCATTGAATCTGTTACTTCAACCTCGCAAAATTCACCAATAGTAGCAGTGCCCTGGTTTACAAAGACTACACCATCGATCTCCGGGGCCTGGAAGACACTGCGTCCCATGCGTACGAATCCGGTCTCATCTGCATAGTCTTCAAGTAACACCCTTAACCTTCGCCCTATATACGAACTGAGTTTCTCTCTTGATATCTCTTGCTGTATAGACATAATCCGCTGCTTCCTTTCTTCTATTACAGCAAGTGGTACCCTGGGCCTCATCCCAGCACTTGACGTGCCCTCCTCAGGATAGAAACCAAACACACCTATGTGGTCAAATATGCTCTCGGTTACAAGTGACTCAAGCTCTTTAAATGCAGCATCATCTTCCCCTGGATGGCCAACCATAAGGGTGGTTCTCAAGGAGATATTACTCTCAAGAACCAAGTCTAAAGCCCTATCCACGGCCTTTTTCCCCCCTATTCTACCCATTTTCCTTAGCACGCGCTCTGATATATGCTGAATAGGCATGTCCAAATACGGGCATATCTTGGGTTCATCTTTAATCATTTCGATTAGTTCCTTGGTTATTGATGCAGGGTGCATGTACATGAGCCTTATCCACTCTGGCCCTTTGATTTTAATTATTCGTTTTAATAATGTTTCTAGTGTAATATCACCGAGGTCTCTGCCGTAGCTACCCAGGTCCTGGGCTATCAGTATAAGCTCCTTTACCCCGATAGATGCCAGTTTAATACACTCTTTTTCTATCAACTCGGGTGGTTTACTCTTTAGCTCTCCCCTAAGCCGGGGTATAAGGCAATAGCGACAGTGGTTTGAGCAACCCTCACTCACTTTTACGTATGCACTTGCACCAGTGGATATGGAAGACCTTAAGACAACACCACCAAACCTTGGTTCTAAATACCTTTTGCCGGAATTTAGATATTGCGGCATGTACTCGTACGTTCCAGGACCTGCAAATAGTGCGACCTCAGGTAACTCAGCCAAAAGCTCTTCCTTGTATCGGCTTACCAGACAACCGGTACAGATGACCTTTTTGCCCTCATTCAGCACTTCAAGTATGGTCTCGATTGATTCTTCAACCGCCGGTCTGATGAAAGCGCAGGTATTCACTATCACTATATCAGCCGATAGAGTGTCTGCCACCTGTTC
>QMLJ01000214.1 GCA_003643935.1 Deltaproteobacteria bacterium
AACATCAATGTAACACCCAACAGGGGTGATTGTCTCTCTGTGATTGGGATAGCAAGGGAGCTCTCGACCATGTTTGGAACGGAGATGACCTGGCCTTCCATGGAACTGAAGGAAACAGGCGCGCCGATTGAATCCATGCTGAAGGTAGAAGTGGATGCAGTGGAAGCATGCCCAAGGTACTGTGCGAGGATGCTAGAGGCTGCGGCTATATCAAAGAGCCCCTTTTACATGCGAAGAAGGCTCTTTCTGTCAGGTATAAGGGCGATAAACAACGTGGTGGACGTGACGAACTACGTTATGCTCGAGTATGGCCAGCCGCTCCATGCCTTTGATTACGAGCGCATAGGTGGGCACACAATAATCGTAAGGAAGGCACTTGAAGGCGAGAGTTTCGTAACGCTAGACTCCGTGGAAAGGGCACTTGGTACAGGTGACCTCCTCATTTGTGACAAGGACAAGCCCGTTGCACTTGCAGGCATCATGGGGGGCGAGAACTCGGAGATAACCGAAGAAAGCAAAACCGTGGTGATAGAGAGCGCATATTTTGAACCCGTGGGCATAAGAAAGACCTCAAGCAGGTTGAACCTATCAACAGAGGCCTCTTACAGGTTTGAAAGGGGTATAGATCCGCTTGTACAGAGGCATGCAGCAGACAGGGCAGCATACCTTATGGCAGATCTCACGGGTGCACGCATACTTCAAGGGGCTATCGACGTGGATAACGTGGACAAGACGCCCAGGGAGATATTCTTAAGGAAGGCGAGGCTGGAAAAGGTACTCGGGGTTGGTCCTGTGAAAGCATCCAGGGTGGTATCTATACTGGAAGGCCTGGGCTGCAGGGTAAGTGGGGAAAAAGGAACATGGAAGGTATATCCCCCTAAACATAGGCACGACCTTGAAAGAGAGATCGACCTGATAGAGGAATACATAAGGATTGAAGGTATGGACAAGGTTGAGTCCAGCCTGCCTTGTTTCAGTCCTGATGTACGCAGAAAGGTAGATACAAGGTATAGGAGGCTAAGGGATACCATGGCATCCATGGGCTTTAGCGAGGCTATCACTTATTCCTTTGTATCGCCGGCTTGGAAGAAATGGTTTCCCGGTAAATGGTTGGAGCTGAGCAATCCCATATCAGAGGAGATGCGGCTTATGCGTACATCCCTTGTCCCGGGAATTGCGGGTGTTGTAGCCAGGAACAAGCATCTCCAGGTAAGGGATGTCTTTGTCTTTGAGATGGGGAGGTGCTTCATACCCGGTGACGATGGGACGATGCTACCTGAGGAGGTAGAGAGGCTGGCTATAGCTGTCTCTGGCCTCAGGCGGCCCAGGCACTGGTCAGAAGAAGAATCATTGGTAGATTTCTACGATATAAAGGGTATAGCCGAGACGTTGATACCAGGTATAGTGTGCAGGGAGTCATCCCATGCATTCTTGGAAGCAGGACAGCAGGCAGACCTCGTGCTCAATGATAACAAGATTGGTCACCTGGGTAGCCTCGCCAGGGAGATAAGGGAATACCTGGACGTGGATGACGAAGTGTATGTAATGGAAGTGGATATTGACCCCATGCTGGAAAGGGCACCGGTAAAAATGAAACCAGTACCCAGGTTCCCCAGCACGTGGAGGGATATCTCCCTTGTTGCAGAAAACGGCATTGCCTATAAGGATATTGAGGATGTTATTCTTGCATCAGGAATAAGAGAAATCAGGGGTGTCCAGGTCATAGACGTGTACAAGGGTGAGAAGTTGCCAGCAGGAAAAAGGGGTATAACTGTAAGGATTACGTATCAGTCAGATAAGACCACGCTGGACGATAAGAAGATAAATAAATGGCAATCACGTATCCTGGAGAAACTCGGCAAGGATCTTGGCGTGCAGCTGAGGGGAAACTGAGCGTACTGGTGCGTTCCATTGCCCTCTGTTCGCTGGCACTATTGATATTGATAGCCATCTCATATGCCGATGATGCTAATTCTACGGTAGACATAAAGAGCCAGGGGACCACAACAAGCCCCAATACCGTCAATCAGGACAAAAAGCCCACCTTGCCACCCGAAATCTTAGTCAAGGTGCAAGACCTTATCAACAAAGAGGGTATACTCGTCTCCAGAGAGAGTTCTGATGACGCTCTATTCCAGGAGTTCGAGAGGTGTATACTCGGCAAAAGGAAGAAACCGTGCCAAGATGTATCAGGCATGGGAAAAAGGCTTAAAGATGATATTGGAAGGATTGAGAAGGGAGTCAAGGAACTCAGGGCCCAGTGGGAGAACATTAATGTCCCAGGTAAATCTGGTTTTGGCCTCCTTAAAAACGTGGAGATGGTAAGGCTAGAGGCATTTTTACTGGCCCTTGAAGCAAAGAGGCAATACGTGGAGACATTAGACCCTACGTACAAGGCATATTACAAGGAATACCTGAACCAGGGAGACATATTCTCCAAAAGGGTGAAGTCACTCTTGGGTTCAATAAAGGATGTTAATGGGCCTGGTTCTCGTTCTCAATAGTATATCTTATGTCCTTGACCGGCACACCTTTCTTTCCTGTTCCTAAACTCTCACCTGCTATGAACTTCTCGCATTCTTGCCTTGTTATAAGGCCATTTGCATAGGCTAATGCAGAGCCCATCATCTTGTGCACCTTATATAGGGCTTTATTGAACAGGTCATCCAAGGATGTCTCCATTTTTTCACCACTCAATAGGTCCCTGTAGATTACATGCTCTGGGAAGTACACGCCTTTGGCGAGTGCATTATAGTAGAAAAGTCCAAGGAAAGCCGTATCCTCTATAATCCCCAGCCTAACGAGAATGGAAAATACTGTAAATGCAAGCCTGCTCTTGAAGAGACGGGTGAAGAGGAGTTGTCTCGAGGCCATCTTCCTTACCATTTTCCTCTTTATGTTGAATCTACGGCTAATGATATCAGCAAACACGAGGTCGTCAAGTTCAGAGGGGGATACTAGTCTATGGGCAAGAGCCGGTATTCCAAGTTTTATCTCTAAGGATGTTTCAAGGTACCTATGCATGTACACAGAGCGCTGTCTTTTTGCTGGATCACTTTCATAGTAATTGCCGGAAAGATAGTAGATCAATGGATGAAACGTTATGTCAAGAGCGCAGTGGGTTATGTATCCCATTGTAAAGGCAAGGTTTTTTGGGTCATGTGCCATGTCCAGCATGTCAAAGATAATACTGTTTGTTGGGTTTCCATCCTTGCCGTGCAGGTAGTCTGATATCCGGCTTAGACTTTCATCCTTTGAATAGAAAAAGGTGTCGGGTATAATAGATCCCATGTAGTAGCAAGGGATGTTGTAGACGATCATCTTTTTTAAGTCCAGGTCTTCCATTAGGGACATTGCCCTGTAGCTGAAAAAGAGATGCGTGTTGTCCTTTGGCATAATGACTCTAGGTTAGCACCCATTGAGGCACGAGTGCAAATATAAAAACAGGTTGTAGATACAGGGCGTGGTTAATTATTGGAAACCTGATGGCTGGCCTAATGTATATAGGCCCTATACCACCTAGCCATCCAGTGTCTTTCTGACAGCACTACCCAGCTTGTTCAGA
>QMLJ01000215.1 GCA_003643935.1 Deltaproteobacteria bacterium
CATGTAAAGGCCACTACCCTTCTTGAATATGGTCACGAAAGAGGCATGGCACTTGACAGCCCAGTTTGACCAGGCGATCTCAAACCTGTCTATTGTACCAGGCCTTATGATGTGTGCCCTTGATATGAGGGTTAGTATTGAACAGCCAAGCTCTATTATAATAGAAGGCTTGATTCCTGATACCAGCATTACCACGGTTGTCCCAGACATAAGCGTACATGTGACAGCCATAACATACTTAAGCGCGCTGTGAGAGAGATAACCAGGATAGAGATGGCCAACAACCGGGGCCAATATCAGTAGTACCATCATGGCAAGTAGTGCCTTCACTGTTATAATAGCCGTGCCCCTTGCGGAATTAAGACCCTTGCTATGCATCATTATTACCTGGTATGCCCCACCACCAAACTCAAACGGAGTGATGCCTGAAAACAATAGCCCACCCCACACTATCCTAAGGGCGGTCAGCATGCCTATATGGGAGCTGGTAGCCCTTGTCAGTACCTTTATTCTCATGGCATCCGCAACCCACATCAACACTACTGCACATATGGCACCTATGAATCCTAGCGGTCTTATAGTTTTCATGCCTTTCACAAAGAGTCCCGGTGGTATGTTTCTCAATATCAATATAGTTGCTACAGATGATATGGCTATGAATAGCCATATCCAGTGTCTTTTTATTTTAAGCCCTTTCATGCTATACGCTTATGCCTCCCATGATTGTACCGGGCTATGCTGGAAGTACGGGATGCCTACAGGATGCCTGGACAGGCTTTCATATATGTTAAATACACTCCTGGCAAGACTTTGTGGGTCAAAGGCCTTTGCCCTTTGCCTTGACCTTCTTGATATCTCGGACATGAGGTATTTGTCTTCCAGGAGTTGAATCCCTTTTTCTATCATCTCATCTACTGTATCCACGAGAAATGCACCCGTACCTTCAAGTGTTTCCCTTGCAGCCCTTATATCCAGGCATATAACAGGGAGTCCAAATGCCATGGCCTCGGTTAATACAATGCCCTGCGATTCATACCTGGATGCGAAAAGAAAGATATCAGATGCAGCATAGTAGCCCCAGAGTTCTTTTCTTGGGATGTTACCAGTAAAAGTAATCGCGTTTGCTACACCTAGTTTACCTGCTTTCTTTTCAAGAGATTTTCTTTGCTTGCCATCACCTACCACCAGGAGGTGTGTATCTGGTTTTATGCTATGTATAGAAGAAAAGGCATGTATAATCTTATCCACGTTCTTTGCTGCCGACAACCTGGATACGCTTATGAACACCTTTGTGTTGTTGTTGATCCCGAGGGTCTTTCTTACTGCCTGGCCCCCGGTATCGGTATGTACACGTACTCCAGTTGGTATCACCTTTATTGGTGAGGTAACCCTATGCCTTATCAGGAGCTCCTTTATTGCCTCAGAAGGGGCTATTACGTAGTCTGACTTGTTTGCGAACCTGTAACTGTGATGAGATATGATGGATGAAATAAGGGGATTCTCAACAAGTATACCCTTTAGGTAATGCTCGTATTGCGTGTGGAATGTGTAAACGCACGGTATACCTTCTTCCCTTGCAAGCTTCAGTGCCTGGGTACCCAGGCCAAAGGGCTGGTTTACGTGGATTACGTCAATGGACTCCTTGTCGATGACGTCCCGTATCTGTTCCCTTGCAGATACTGCAACCCTTCCACCTAGGGATGTATCCAGGAGCCAGAACAGATTCCACAGCCACTGATTTCTGCAGGATATCTTGAGGCCACTATTAAGTAAGCCTGGAAAGTTTACAAAGCTTATACGGTAGACATAATCAGGGTCATCCCTGCCGTCTGCATCCGTAAATGTAATGATTATAACCCTGTGGCCCATTGCCATGAGTTCATTGGCAAGTGTGTCAACTGCAACAGGCACTCCTCCTGTAAAAGGCCAGTATGTATTTGATAGTAAGGCTATATTCATATTCTTACCCCTTTAATGCCAGGACTAGTTGTAAACAAGGCCACCATGTCCCTGTAGGTAAAGGCCTGCCTCTGGTGAAGGATGTCCCCTATGATTTCAACTGCACTTTGAAAGAGTTTTGGTACCTCAATGTCTGAAGGGTGAATGGCTACCCTTATGCAGGGTAAGTTTGCACGCTTAAGTATGCTGGACATAAGCCTTGCAAGACCTGATGAGAATACCTGTGTTAACAAGTTTCTGGCACCAAATACGATCACTGGTGAGAAAACAAAGTTACCGTTTGCCAAGTGTATGCCCGTGTGAGTGGTATAGTACAGCCCGACATCAGCTATTGCAGCTGCCCCCTCTTTATTTATGAGCCATGCAGGTGGTACAAAGCCGACCGGTTCAAAGCCAGCTTTGTGTAATATCTCCATGGCCCTTTTGACCTTATCCCTTGACCTTTCATATCCTATGGTATGGAATTCCGCCACTCCCCTTGCATAGTAGCGTCCAAGTATACCTCTTGGCATCTCTGAGTGATGTGTTAGCCCATGTATTACTATCTCGTCCCCTTTTGCTTCCCGGTCTTTGAGCCATGAGACGAGTTCACTGGAGCCAGTTAGGGGGATGTCTCCCTTGGGCTCGGGGATTACAAGCAAGGACATCCTTTGCAGACCAGCACCCTCTAAATCCATGACTATCTTTTTGCATGCATCAAGGTTTTTAGAACTTATATCATGGATACTTACAATGATCTTCATGGCATTTTAATCCCCGTGTAAATAACTTAGCAAATACGATACCATGATGCTATACAAAAATAGTTATTTTAAATCAGTCAGTTATGCAGTCCCTTTGACGGTTAGTATACCATTATTGCGTGGTTGGTATACGTAAATTGCCTCTCGCTCTAACAAACTCTGCTTATGGATTTTATGCCTCGCCCAGGCAAAGGAAGGCCGCCTGAAACACTATGTTGCAATGACTGTCTTACAGATAACTTAATTCGGATTCTGTTCTTTTGCTCTCTTATTGTATATCCAGATATAGACCAGTATTAGCGCTATGCATGTTACAACAAGAGCATAACTGATGTGTGAGGTGTGGCTTAGGACCAGTTCCTGGTTGTTCCCAAAAAGGAATCCTATGCATGCAAGGATTACCACCCATATTCCTGCACCAAGCGCTGTAAAGATACAGAAAAGGAAGAAATCCATCCTTGCAAGGCCTGCAGGCAGCGATATATACTGTCTTATCACCGGTAGCAACCTGCCTGTGAACGTGCTTATGTGTCCGTGCCGTTGGAAGAAACGGTCTGCCTTGTCAAGGGATTCCTTGTTTATGAATAGATATTTGCCATATTTCTCAAAAAATGGCCTGCCAAACTTTATGGCAAGCCAGTAGTTAAATATGGCACCTAAGAGGCTACCTGTTATGCCGGATATTATAACAAGTGCAAGGTTCATGCTGCCCCTACTTGCCAGGTATCCAGCAGGTGGTATCACCACCTCGCTGGGAAAGGGGAAGAATGAAGACTCCAGGAACATAAGGGTGATAATCCCCGGGTATCCCCAGTGGCCCACTGTATCAACTATCCATGTTATGATCTGATGGAG
>QMLJ01000216.1 GCA_003643935.1 Deltaproteobacteria bacterium
ATTGCAGCCAGGCACCGGACAGCTGAGCCCTATGGTATACGGCATTATGTTTTTGCATTCAGGGTAGTTGCTGCAGGCGAGGAAGGGTCCGTATTTACCGTGTTTTACGACCATGGGGGAGCCGCACTTGTCACATAGCTTATCCGTGGTGTCCTGCGTTTTAATTGGCCTTGTGTTTTTGCATTCAGGGTAGTTGCTGCAGGCGAGGAAGGGTCCGTATTTGCCGTGTTTTACGACCATGGGGGCACCGCACTTGTCACATATAAGGCTATCTCCATCTGGTTTAGGCGGCTCAATTACAACTATATTCCCTTTCTCGTCCCTGGTGAAGTCCTTTGTATTTCTGCATTCGGGATACCCGGAGCATCCCAGGAAATAACCGTTTCTACCTATCTTTATGAGCATCTCTCTGCCGCAAAGATCGCACTTGATACCAGATGGCCTGGGCTCGGTCTTAAGGTTCTCCATCTCTTTCTCAGCCTTGCTGTGCTCCTTGATGTATCTGGAGTAAAACGCCTCCATGCTCTCCACATAGGTTTTCTTACCTTCTTCTATCTCGTCCAGGGTGTCTTCCATCCTGGCTGTAAAACCTACGTTTATGATGTTGGGGTAGTTCTTCACCAGTAACCTGCTTACATCCCTACCCAGCTCAGTAGGTAAGAAGACCCCCTTGTCCTTCTTTACATAGCCCCTTTCCTGTATGGTGGATATGGTAGGTGCATAGGTGCTGGGCCTACCTATGCCCTTTTCCTCGAGTTCTTTAATAAGGGTTGCCTCGGTGTAGCGCGCAGGTGGTTGTGTAAAGTGTTGCTCGGGCCTTGTCTCCACTAGTTTTAGTAGCTGACCTTTACTGAGTCCCTTTGGTAGAAGTTTGTCCTTTGTGTCCCTTGAATTGTATACCTTCATGTAGCCGTCAAAAAGGAGTACAGAACCGGTTGCCCTGAGTTTTACCCCGGATGCGTCTATATCCACCGTGGTTTGTTCAAAAACAGCGCTTTTCATCTGCGAGGCGACAAACCTCTTCCATATCAGTTCGTATAGCCTTAACTGATCATTATCAAGGTAGTCTTTGAGCGTATCCGGTGTCCTATGAACGTCTGTTGGTCTGATTGCCTCGTGTGCCTCCTGTGCTGTCTTTTTTGCCTTGTACACGTTTGGTTTGTCCGGCAGGTATTCTTTTCCTATGCTTGATTGTATGAATTCCCTTACAGCAGTCATGGCATTCGTTGAGATGACAGGCGAGTCTGTACGCATGTAAGTTATAAGGCCTTCCGGGCCCATACTACCAAGCTGTATGCCCTCGTAGAGTTGCTGGGCAATGACCATGGTCTTCTTTGCAGAGAACATCAATCTCCTTGATGCCTCTTGCTGGAGTGTGGATGTTATGAAAGGTGGCGAGGGATTTCTTTTCTTTTTCCTCTTTACTATACCCGAGATTACAATCTTAGGCGTGGATTCAATCTGCCTTGCTACGTCCTCTGCCTCTATCTCTGTGGCAATATCCTTTGGTTTCACCACCTTGGCTATTATCTCTTCGTGGTTTTGTGTCTCTAATAGGGCTTCGACCGTCCAGAACTCACGGGGTATAAAGGCCTCTATCTCCTCTTCCCTGGCGCATATCATTGAGAGTGCCACGGACTGAACCCTTCCTGCTGATAGTCCCCTTTTAACACGTTTCCATAAAAGGGGACTCATTGTATACCCCACTATCCTGTCAATTGCCCTGCGGGCCATCTGTGCATTATAGAGGGCTGAGTCAAGCCCCCTTGGATTATTTACTGCCTCCTCAATGGCATTTTTTGTGATTTCATGGAACGTTATTCGTCTTACCTTCTTCCCTGTTTTGCTTAGCTCCTCTGCCACGTGCCATGCAATGGCCTCTCCTTCCCTGTCCGGGTCGGATGCCAGGTAGACCTCGTCAGCCGAGTTAGCAAGTTTTTTGAGTCTCTTAACAAGATCCCTCTTGTCTGGTTTCACCCTGTAATTGAGTTTAAAACCATTTTCCAGGTCCACCCCGATCGTGGTCTTTGGCAAGTCTTTTATATGTCCCATGGTTGCCTCCACGTCGAAGCGCTTTCCAAGGTAGCGTTTGATTGTCCTTGCCTTTGTAGGGGATTCCACCAGCATCAATGACCTAGCCATCCTGTCTCCTTGTGACAAATCTGTTACCGCTTGTTCTCATTATCTCTCCCTTTAGCTCCAACATGGTAAGCCTTTCAGCAACCGCCGATACATCCATTCCAGTGACCTCTGCAATCTCTTCCATGCTCATCTCAACGCCATCTAGTGCCTTTATCACCTGGTCTTCACCCCTGTAGGACCCTTTATTGTCTTCCATGATATCGGCAAATTGAGGTGCGATCTCCAAGAGTACATCCCTTGCATTCTCAACCAGGGTAGCTCCGTTTCTAATAAGGCTATGAGGTCCTTTTGACCGTACATTGGTTACCACCCCGGGTAATGCCATGCATATCCTACCTTGTTCTGCTGCAAGCCGCGCGGTTATCATGGCACCAGAGCGCAAGGCCGCCTCAATCACCACGATACCTAGGGACAGGCCCGAGATAATCCTGTTTCTTCTAGGAAAGTTTCTTGCATCAGGGGGTGTGCCTGGAGGGAATTCGCTTATCACACAACCCCTTGATGCTATTCTCTCTGACAGGGTCTTGTTTTCTTTCGGGTATATTGTATCTATGCCTGATCCCAAGACTGCCACTGTCTTTGATTTGCCCTCTAGTGCACCTCGATGTGCCTCGGTATCTATTCCCCTTGCCAGGCCCGAGACAATAGAGATACCTGACATGCTGAGATCCCTGGATATACTGAATGCCATCTCCCTTCCATAATGTGAGGGTGCACGTGTACCAACTATACCGACGGAAGGCTCTATGTCTGTTATGTCACCCCTTACATAGAGCACATAAGGAGGATCGTGGATTTCCTTAAGGATGGCAGGGTATGAGTCATGGTCTATGCTTATGGCATGGGCACCAATGGCCTTTAGCGCATCAAGCATTGGGGTGAGTCTGGCTTGAGACTTAGACGAGATAATAGCCTCCAGCTGTGCATTGCTTAAGAAGGTTAGGGCTTCGAGCTTGTCCCTGTTGGCATTAAGCACATCCTCGGGATTACCAAATACCTCGATCAGCCTGGACATGGTAACAGGCCCGATATGGGGTATGAGGGCAAGGGATAACCATGCATGTTCTCTATTCATAAGCCTCCAGGAAAAAGCAAGCTATAAAAAACTGTATATTGTATGTCAAGGGATAACTTCCACTGGCCCAGGTTATACAAATTGACATGGGTAAGGTACTATGCTAGGAATTCTTCTGATTTTAAAGGGTTTTTTTAAAACATGCACCAGGCCTTAGGGGCCACGCACCAGGTGCCGGGCAAAAGAGATGCAGGGTTTTACAACGGACCACTGACGAGGGATAGGGCTGTAGCTGTAGGTTGGGTTGAGCTTTAGCGAAGCCCAACAAACACTGAAAACCAAGGAGTACGAAGAGAAGGCTTAAGGAGACCGGAGCAGGGGAAAA